>DQTF01000225.1 GCA_015662935.1 Crocinitomicaceae bacterium
ACTTGTTGCAACATACGGATCAAATCCTTTAACAGCATTTACAACAAATTATGGTGTTAATGGTGGAACTGATACAGATGCATGGACAGGTAATATTACACATAACAAAAAAACAGTTGTAAATTTAGCAGCAACTTCATTTTCTTATCAAACTTCAAATGCATTGAATATTGATGTGGTAGATCCTAATTCAGTAACGGATCCTATTCTTGCAAACAACAGTATCGCTAAAACTTTTAACGGAGGCGCTGTTGCAAACACTAATAAAATTAGAATCGATGCTAGTATGGATCAATACGGAACAGCTGATCCGTCTTCATTCATTCTTTATAAATCAGGGGCTTCAGTTTTAACTTCTGGAAACATTCCAAACAGTACAACAACATCTTACTTTTATAATTTACCTGCTGGAACAGATTGTTACAAAGTGAAGTTAATTGATGGTTATGGTGATTCGTGGGGTGCTGGGAAATCATTAAAAGTTTACGATGTAACAGGTGGAGCAAATACTTTAATCCACACAGTTGATGCATCTAGCTTTGGTTCTCAACTATTTGGTGCAATGGAATTAACAAGTACTGGTTCTCCAGCTGCAATCGAAGAACTAGAAAACGAAAAACTATCTGTTTATCCAAACCCTGCTTCTGATGTACTAAACATTGACTTTAATGCAATAAGCGGTGATTATTCAATTGAATTAGTTGATTTACAAGGACGTTCTGTTTATTCAGAGAACCTTGCAAATGTTTCTGGTCAGCAAGCATTAAGTATTCCAGTAGCAAATATTGCTAAAGGGGCTTACATGATTGTTATGTCTTCTAACAATAAGAAGACAGTAAAGAATATTGTTATTAAATAAACATTTGAATTTATTCTAGTAGTAAAGCCAATCGACTTGTTCGATTGGCTTTTTTTTGATTTTAAAGATTAGTACTCCTTCGATTTTAGTATCTTTATCGGCTTGAAATTACTGTTATGGCGAAAATTAGAAAACAAGATGCACTCGATTACCATTCTTCAGGTAGACCTGGAAAAATTGAGGTTGTCCCAACAAAACCATATGCTTCCCAAAGAGATTTGTCGTTGGCTTATTCTCCTGGAGTAGCAGACCCTTGTCTTGAAATTGCAGAAAACCCAGAAGACGTCTATAAATATACGAGCAAAGGGAATTTAGTCGCTGTTATTTCTAATGGTACAGCTGTTTTAGGATTAGGAAATATTGGCCCAGAAGCATCTAAACCAGTAATGGAGGGAAAAGGACTCCTTTTTAAAATTTTTGCAGACATCGATGTTTTTGACATTGAAGTGGATGCATCAGATCCTGATTTATTTATTCAAACGGTTAAAGCAATTGCTCCTACGTTTGGCGGAATTAATTTAGAGGATATCAAAGCTCCTGAAGCATTCGAAATTGAAAGAAGACTTAAAGAGGAGTTGAATATTCCGGTTATGCATGATGATCAACACGGGACGGCTATAATTTCTTCCGCAGGTTTATTAAACGCATTAGAGCTTGCGAATAAAAAAATTGAAAAAGTAAAAATAATTATTTCAGGTGCTGGAGCTGCTGCTCAGTCCTGCGCTAAATTATATTGTTCTCTCGGAGCAAATGTGAAAAATATTTTCATGTTTGATTCTAAAGGACTTTTGCATTCAGGGAGAGAAAATTTGGATAGTAATAAAACTCTTTTCGCATCGCATAAAAAAGATATTTCATTTGAGAATTCTTTTGAAAAAGCGGATGTATTCATTGGCCTTTCTAAAGGTGGGATAGTTTCGAAAGAAATGATTAAAAAGATGGCAAAAGATCCAATTGTTTTTGCTTTGGCTAATCCTGACCCTGAAATTTCTTATAAAGATGCAATGAATACGCGAGAAGACATCTTGATGGCGACAGGTCGTTCAGATCACCCAAATCAGGTCAATAATGTTATTGGTTTCCCATTTATTTTTCGTGGAGCAATGGATGTCAGAGCGACAACTATCAACGAAGAAATGAAGCTTGCTGCGGTTAAAGCAATTTCTTCCTTGGCGAAAGAAACAATTCCTGAAGAAGTAATTGAAGCATACGGAGAAAAAAACATTTCCTTTGGGAAAGAGCAGTTTATTCCAAAACCAATTGACCCAAGATTGATTTATTACGTGGCTCCTGCAGTTGCAAAAGCAGCTATGGATTCTGGCGTTGCTCAAAAGCCTATTGAAGATTGGGATGCTTATGAAATGGAACTGAAAAACCGTTTAGGCCTTGATAATAAACTGATTAGAAATATTACAGAGAAAGGACAACGTTCTCCTAAAAGAGTTGTGTTTGCGGAAGCAGATAATTTAAACATTCTGAAAGCAGCGCAAACTTCTTTTGAAGAAGGTGTTGCATTCCCGATTTTGTTAGGTAAAAAAGATAAAATTGAAGCACTGATTGAAGAATTTAATATTGAACTGGAGGAAGCACTAATCATTGATCCCAAATGCGATGAAGAAAGAGAAAGACGACAACTTTTTGGAGAAGCATTCTTCGAGAAAAGGAAAAGAAAAGGAGTTACTGAGTTTGAAGCGAAGCAATTGATGCGCGAAAGGAATCATTTTGGTGCTATGATGGTTGAAATGGGAGATGCTGACGCAATGGTTTCGGGTATTACTAGAAATTATCGAGATGTCGTTAGGCCTGCTTTGCAAGTAGTAGGATTACAAAAAGGGATGTCTAAAATTGCAGGAATGTATATTTTAAACACGAAAAGAGGTCCTCTGTTTTTGGCCGATACAACGATTAACTTAAATCCAACAGCGGAAGATTTAGCGGAGATTACATCAAATGTTGCCAAAACAATAAGAAAATTTAAAGTAACTCCTCGAGTTGCACTATTGAGCTATTCTAACTTCGGCTCTTCTATTGGTGAAGATGCAAAGAAAATGTCAAAAGCAGTTGCTTTGATAAAAGAAAATGATCCCAATTTAATTGTTGACGGAGAAATGCAAGCAAATTTCGCATTGAATAGCGAATTAATGAATGAACAGTTTTCATTCTCTGATTTAGCAAATAAAAAAGTAAATACATTGATTTTCCCCAACCTTTCTTCAGGAAATATCGCCTATAAGTTATTGCAAGAAATGACGGAGGGAGATGCAATTGGACCAGTGATTGTTGGTTTGAAAAAATCGATTCACGTATTGCAATTAGGTTCTTCAGTGAGAGAAATAATTAACATGGTAAAGGTTGCAGTTGTTGATGCGCAAAACAAGTAAAAAATATGATTGCACAATTAGTAGGTAAATTAGTAGAAAAGAATCCAACCGATTTTGTGGTGGATTGCAACGGTGTTGGTTACGAAGTGAAAGTTTCATTAAATACCTTTAGTACAATCGGTTCTAACGAAAATGTATTGGTTTACACCAAGCTAATTGTCAGAGAGGATGCTCAAATTCTATATGGATTTGCGGATAAAATTGAAAGAGAAATGTTTGGACATTTAATCTCTGTTTCAGGAATAGGTCCAAGTACAGCAATGATTATGCTTTCATCAATGGTGCCTGGAGAAATTGCCAGCGCAATCACTTCTGAAGATGCAAAAACAATTCAGTCTATAAAAGGTATCGGAGCAAAAACGGCACAACGTGTAATCATTGACTTGAAGGACAAAATGTTAAAAATGGCCTTTTCTTCTGAAAATATATTTAATTCAGACAATACGAATCAATTTGATGCGTTAACAGCATTGACTTCTCTAGGTTTTGATAAGAAATCTGCTGAAAAAGCAATTGATAAAGTAGCAACAGGTAATGAATCTGTTGAAGAATTAATTAAAGGAGCCTTGAAAATTTTATAGTTTGATAAGAATTGAATCACTGCATATGAAACTAACAGTAATCCTACTGTTTATCTTTTCTGGATGGTCTTCCGCCCAGCAGGATTCTTTGCATTTTCCTATCACTAATAATTCTGACCCAACGCAATCAGGGACTCAAAGTTTTGATTTTGGAGATCCTTCTTCTGTTACGCAAACCATTGTTTACGATCCGATTACCGGAACTTACGTTTTTAAAGAAACGATAGGTAATCGAGATATGTATTTCAGAAACCCATCTATGATGACGCTCGAAGAATACCTCGATTATGAGCGAAAAAAATCAATGCAAGAGAACTGGAAGGATAAAATTGATCAGCAGACTGCTGAGAATCAACCGATGGAATTCCCAATAAAGGTTCCAAGTAAATTATTTGAAAACTTTTTTGGGTCAGATCAAATTACTATCCGTCCACAAGGAAGTGTGCAACTATCATTTGGTGTAAACTCATCTCGATACGATAATCCTCTTATTCCTGTAAAGCAAAGAAAAATCACTCGATTTGATTTTGACCAACAAATCAACTTGAATTTAGTCGGACAAATTGGAACGAAGTTAAAACTAGGTGTGAGCTACAATACTCAAGCGGCTTTTGATTTTGACAATGTTTCTAAACTAGAATATACAGGAAACGAGGATCAAATAATGCAAAAAATAGGATTAGGAAATGTCTCTTTTGATATACCAACTTCTTTAATTCAAGGTTCTCAAACATTATTTGGTGTTACCACGCAAATGAAATTTGGAAACACACTTGTTGATTTAATTGCAGCATCCTCTAAAGGAAAAAGAAAGGAAATTAACATTGAAGGAAAGGCACAAGTGCAACCTTTTGAATTAGGAGCAGATAATTACGAAGCAAATCGTCATTATTTCATCAATTTATATTTCCACGATCATTATGACGAAGGAATGTCAACCTTGCCGATTGTTAATTCTACCGTAAGTATCACTAGAATGGAGGTTTGGTTGACCAATAAAACAAATAACACACAAAACTCAAGAAATATTGTCGCTTTTTCTGATTTAGGAGAAGGTATCGCCGCTAATTGTCAAGGTAGCCCAGGAGGTTTTGGTCCTTCAGAATTTCCTGATAATTCTGCAAATAGTTTATACGATTGGGCATCTACGCAACCATTGATTCGATCATTTAACAATGCTGTTGCAACATTGAGTTCTCAAGTGATTTCTCCAGGACCTTTCCAACAAGCTATTGAATATGAGAAAGTACAGAATGCTAGAAAATTAACTGAGCAAGAGTTTTCGTACAATTCTCAGTTAGGTTTTATTTCTCTTAACCTACCTTTAAATAATGATGAGGTTTTAGCAGTCGCTTATGAATATACCTATAAAGGACAAACTTATCAGGTAGGTGAATTTTCGACAGATGGTGCGGCAGGACAGGATGCATTAATTATGAAGTTGCTAAAACCAACCATTACCAACCCGAATAATAAGGTGTGGGACTTGATGATGAAGAATGTATATTCTATTGGTGCTTACCAAGTTGATCAGCAAGGATTCAAATTGGATATGTTGTACAATAATCCTATTTCATCCTTGAAGGTTCCATTTTTTCCGGCAGATAATTTAGGAACAACCTCAACAGGAGGAGCAATTTTAGGAATTGATGATCAACAATTGGTAACTCTACTTGAAATGGACAAAATCAACGTCAATAATCAACCATTTTCAGATGGTGTTTTTGACTTTGTGCCGATTCAATTTAATGGTAACAAAGCGGAGAATGGAG
>DQTF01000066.1 GCA_015662935.1 Crocinitomicaceae bacterium
AATATTAAATCTTGAATTAGGTAAAAAAACTTCAGTAGAAGAATTAAACGAAACAGTAAAATTAGCTGCACTTGATGGACCTTTGGTTAATCAAATATATTATGCTTTAGATCCTGAATTAGTTTCGAATGACATTATTGGAAATGTTTGTTGTTCGGTATTCGATTCTAACGCAACAATCGTTTCGAAAGATGGAAAAAGCGCAGTAATTTATGCTTGGTACGATAATGAGTTTGGTTATACGAAGCAAGTAATTCGTTTAGCGAAGTACATTACGAAGGTTAGAAGAGCAATTTATTATTAGACATTGAGCACTGTAAAAAAGTAGAGATAGGTCGCAGCCTATCTCTACTTTTTTACCCTATAAATAATCTAGCACTTCAGTGTTTTCTTCTTTTTTCCAATACTACCTCTCGCCTCTATTTTTTCAATATACGGCTTGATTAATGGGACTTTACACGCCGTATCTCCAACATTCACATCTACTTTACCTATTCTTTCTCCAACTTCCTTACAAAGCTCGGTCAATTCTGCAACCGCTCCTCCAAGGGCGATTACGTAATTATTCATGGTGTATTTTGTTCTATTGAAAGATGAATGAATCTCCTTCTCTACTCTTTTCAATAAAGTTGTGTGAAATTCAATATCTATGTCATCATTTGGAACGTAACCTAAACCACAACCTAATGCACCCCACGCAACTTCTTCTAATATTTCGTCTTTGCTATCTATCCATTTCTTGCAGATACACATCCATAATGGAGATTCGGCTAAATTCCATGCTACAGAATATTCTGCAATCATATACCAATACGAATTTCTAGCCCATTTTTCAAAATCTTTCTCTGAGAATTGTTGCGAATCAGCAATTAATCCAGCGAAATACATAGCATCAGAATTACCTGTATCATACAATTGCATCGCCAATTCATGATTAATTTTAATCTTCTTCTTTATGATTTTTAAATCAGAAACTTTAACACCATACATGTTTTCTGGCGCACCATGCTTTCTGTAAATTTTACATGTTTGTTCGTTTCCTTTACTTTCAAGGAAATCCATTACTTCTTGAAACTTCATAGATGTTATTTTATCCCTGCTTCTTTTAGGCAAGTTCTCACCTTTTTCTCATGAGCCGCTCGTTCTGCAGGAGTGATACTAGGATTTTGAATTCTAAATGCTTTACATTTCTCATCAATTACATCAAATCGATCGGATAATTTATTGAATTTATCATCCGAAATATCAGGATTCATAAATGCTTTATTAATAGAATCTCCTTTTACCACACATAGGCAGAAATCCCATTGCTCTCCATATTCTTTTTCAATTTTTACTAAGTTTTCTTTGAATTCTTTTACGTCTTTTCTATCAACATCAGACATATCGTAATCAGACACTATTATTGAATCTAAAGCGTCAGGCTCGGTAATTTCGGGTATAGAGTCCGCAAGAATGTCAACATCGTCCACAAGGATTTTAACCTCAGACTTACAACTAATTAAAGAAACTAACGTTATTATAATAAAGAGTCTATTCATTTATAGCTTTTTGGCAACATATTTGATTCAATAATACGAACTTCTATCTGATTTTCGGTAGAAAAAATTAATTACTATGCTAAAAATTACCATTCTCACCTTTTTATTGAGCCTAACAGTGGTTTCATTGAGCCAAGATGATTTAGCAATTGCAAAAGAACAAGATATTCCAGAGATGCGTGTTGATCGTAATTTTAAATGGAAATACAAAAGACAATTGGAATTGCTTCGTAGAACATACCCAATGGCACTAAAAGCAAAAGAGCTTATTGATGATTACGAGAATGATCTTGATGGCATCGAAAGAAAAAGGAAAAAGAAGAGATATAGTAAGAAAGCCCATAAAATACTCAAAGAAGAATTTACTTTCAATATTAAAGACCTCTATCAAAGTGAAGGAGAACTTTTAATGAAATTAGTCTATCGAGAAACTGGAATGACGGTAAACGAAGTCATAAAAAATTATAGAGGGGGATTTCAGACAGCAATGTATGGCGGTATCGCTAAAATGTTCGGGCAAGACCTAGACGCAACATACAGCGCAAGAGGTGATGATTGGATTACAGAAGCCGTTATCAACGATATTGATTCAGGAACTGTTAAATTTGACAAGTCAATGCGAAAAATGGATAAAGCAGCCTATAAAGAAAGCATGAAAGATTATCGGGCAAACAGAAAAAAGTCTAGAAAAAAATATAAAAAGAAACAGAAGAAGAATTAATCGTGAAAAATCCTACTCAATTTGGGTAGGATTTTTAATTTCGTATCTGTTATGATTGAAATCATTCTTCAATACCCCTTTACGAATAAAAGTGTTGCTGATGATAGTAATGGCATGTCTGTTTTGTTTTGGGCATCTTTACCTTTCATTTTTGCCGCTATCTATTGGCTGAAGGCAAAGAAAATGAATCACGATTGGTCGGTCGGTATTTTTAACAACACACTCCCCTATTCTCGTGATAACTTATTAGAAGCATACATTTATCTAGCGGCACAACTTATCGCTAAAGACAGAAATAATGTTCGTGAAAAAATTCAATTTATTTCTTCCCATTTCGGGAAATACTTCAAAGCCAGTGATTATGATTTTAGAGCATCACTCACATCTGCATATAAAAACCCCTATCAATTAAAAGCTGTTTCTAGTTGGTTGAATGCTAAGGTTAGAAAGAAAAATCAACGGATTCAAATCATGTACTTTCTAGCAGGAATTTGCATGGTTGATGGTCGAATTATTGGTTCAGAATTACAGTTGCTGGAAAAAATTGCATTCTCTCTTAAAATTTCATCGAGAGAATTTCAAAGTATCCTAGCTATGTATCAGAAAACGGGAGGTCACTCAAAGAGTTCTTCGTATAAAAACACACATTCAAATTCTAGCTCAAGAACATTATCAAAAAAAAGCATTAATTGTCGGATTTTAGGAGTTTCAGAAAATGCTAGCTTCGTAGAAATAAAAAAAGCTTACCGGAAAATGGTAAAAACACATCACCCTGATCGTTTTCATAATGAATCAAAGGCACAACAAGAAATTGCAAAGTCGAAATTCATTAAGATTCAGAAAGCATATGAATATTTAGAAATGGTACGATGATAAACTTAAGTACCATTCTCCTCGAATCAGCAAATAAAACCTTTCTAGAATTAGTGTTTTTTATTACAATTAATATTGTAGTTATACTATTCTTTCGTTCTGGAACGGCTAAAAAAAAGATAAAATTTAGCTGGTTGAATTCTAAAAATGAAGATAACTTAATTGAAGCCTATATTGTTTTAGCAGCAGAAATGATGAAAGGCGACAAAGGCCATTCCAAAGACAAATTAAAATACCTTTTAGAATATTTTCATCAGCATTTCCCTGAAGGCTATTACAACTTCAGAGAATCAATCAATGAAGCTTACACGACATCAATTGATGTTGCTTCTATTAGTAAATGGATGAGCAATTATCATTTTAAAAAGAAAGATCATCTACAAATTGTCTATTTTCTTTGTGGACTCTGTATTATCGATGGCAAATTCTCTCAAAAAGAAATATCTTCGTTGAGAACAATTGTAGAAGAGCTAAAAGTCACTGATAAGGAATTAGATGGAATTATTGCGATGTATCAATCTAATTTTGACGAATCAAAAAGAAGTGAATGGAGAAAATCGGAAGATGTAAAAATCCGACCGAGCCAAAAGAAAATTTGTTGTGATATTATTGGTGTGCCAACGAATTCAACTATGGATGCCATAAAAAAAGCATATCGAAAATTGGTGAAATTGCATCATCCTGACAGGTTTCACAATGAATCGAGAGAACAACAGACAATTGCTCAAGCAAAATTTATCACTATTCAGAAAGCGTATGAAGTGCTGGAGAAATTAGCAAAGAAAATTTAATCTTTCAATTCTTCTAAAAATTCCATTACATCTACTCCATCGGCATAATCATCTAGCATCGGACACTGAGCTGAACCAAATGGAAACTCTTCTGTTCCGACAACTACTTGAATCTTATCCTTATTTTTTTCGAGGTATTCATCAACCTCATTTTGATTCTCATAAAAGTGATAATGTATCATAGAAAGAGGTGAAAATAAGTCTTCCGATTCTCTTAAAAGCACAAAATTATTGTCCAATAGTTCATGTTGATTCAATAAATAAACAGCTTTGTTGTAATCGTAATTGTTTCCGTATTTATTGTTGTGAATTATTTCACTAAAAGAAAAGACCCCTTCAAAGAAACGTTTTAATTCAAATCCTTTTGGAAGAAGTAGATGTGAAACATTTCTACAGCCTAAACCAAAATAACTAAAGATATCCGTTCCTAATGCTTTTATCTCTCCTTCCGTTTCATTGCCATTAAAAACTGCTACAGAGGTTCTATTCTTTCTAAAAATATGAGGATACTTTCCAAAATATTGTTCAAAATACTTCAGTGAATTGTCACTTCCTGTGGCAATAACAGCATCAATCTCCCCTATTCTTCCTGTCGTAAAAACAATTCTCTCTTTCAATTCTGGTACAAACTTGATTAAACACTCTCCCAAAGCAGGCAACAATGTTTTATCATCTGAGCTTAATTTACAGACAGCTTTATTTCCAGAAAGTAGAACGCATAAAAAATCATGAAAACCTACCAAGGGAATGTTCCCAGCCATAATTAACGCTACAGACTTAGACTTGTTGGAAAAAGAATACCTCGACGACCAGTCCTCCAACTTTCTACTTATCAGATTGTTACCTGTCTCCAGTAAACTCTTCCGAACATTTTCTTTTGTAAACCAACCATTATAGGATACCTGTCTATTAATTACAATTTCCAGAGAATTATATTCATCAGAAGTTACTCCTATTGAAAAATCTGTCCATTCTTTATTCTCTCCAAGTGCACACATTAGTTTACCTAATTGTACAAAACCGTTAATTATTTCTTCTTGCTTCACGCTACAAAATTATCTTCTTCAATAGAATAAACCTACATTCAATCGTGAAATTTTAGTTAAAAAAAGAAATAAGTGCAAGAACGTCACTATATTTGCATTTTTAAAACGAGTACAATGGCAATAATTATAACGGACGAATGTATTAACTGTGGAGCTTGTGAGCCCGAGTGTCCAAATACAGCTATATATGAAGGTGGTGCAGAATGGAAATACTCTGACGGTACTACTTTAGCAGGAATGATTACAACATTAAATGGCGATGATGTAGTTGCAGATGATGACAACGAACCAGTTGACATGGATGTTTACTATATCGTAACAGATAAGTGTACAGAATGCGTTGGGTTTCATGACGAACCTCAATGCGCAGCTGTTTGTCCTGTTGATTGCTGTATAGATGATGAAGACTTTAGAGAATCTGAAGAAGAACTTTTAGCAAAGAAAGACTTCATGCATCTGGAAGAATAATAAATTTAAAAGACTTAATAAAAGATCTATTTTAACGAATAGGTCTTTTTTTTTGCTCAAAACTTCCACTTTCTATTGCTTGTAAGAATTAATCTACTATTTTTGCAGCTGGGGTAAGTCTTATACGACCAGCTCCCTCTTAATCCTCCAGAGCGGGAACGCAGCAAAGGTATGAGGTTGAGCGGTGCGATGTAAGTAGCTTACCCCTCTTTTTTTGTCATGTATTTTCTGACTAAAAAAAAACTTATTCAATACCTGTCTAAAAATACTCTCCCTGATACTTGCATAATTTTGCACGCTGATTGAAGCAAATAAGTTCCACCTTCTAAATTTCTTAATTATACATTCTACACGCTAACAACTATTCATTTTAACACCTTTAAGTCCTCAACTAGACATTACACAGAGAGCCACAGAGAAGGCACAGAGGTTTGCAGATCCATGTTGATCTATGTAGTATTCACCTCTCACCTTTCAATTCTCAACTATACATTTACTCTACAGAGTTTGTCGAAGTGCTAATTTTTCTATCTTTACAGAAAACTAAAAATCAACTATGAAATTCTTTATTGACACTGCTAACCTTGATGAAATTAAAGAAGCGAATGCGCTTGGAATCCTTGACGGTGTAACAACCAATCCATCATTAATGGCAAAAGAAGGAATCACTGGAGAAAAAAACATATTAAATCATTACATCGATATTTGTAACATAGTAGATGGTCCAGTTAGTGCGGAAGTAATTTCTACTGACTTTGAAGGAATTGTACGTGAAGGGCAACATCTTTCTGGATTGCACGAGAATATTGTTGTAAAAGTTCCGATGATTTTAGAAGGTATTAAAGCAATCAAGTATTTTTCTTCAAAAGGAATTAAAACAAATTGTACTTTAATATTCTCCGCTGGACAAGCATTAATCGCTGCAAAGGCTGGAGCAACTTACATATCTCCGTTTTTAGGTCGATTAGACGACATCTCTGTAAATGGG
>DQTF01000038.1 GCA_015662935.1 Crocinitomicaceae bacterium
ATCATCACGACCAGAATAGCTTTTATGGGACAACGTCATACCAAGCCGAACAATTAATTGGTTTTGGTCAATTACATTGGGATAAAAAAATAGGTAAACATGATTTTATCCTTGGTGCAGCCATTCGTTATACAGATTATGATGATGATACTCCTGCCACAGAAAGCAATGATAAATCAATTAAGATTATTCTTGTGAGCGCAGAATGGTGTCAAGTTTGCTCAAAAACAAAAAGATTGATTCAGGATTCTGAAGATATCAATCAATTACTCTCAAAATCAATTCGCCTGTATGAATTTGACATTGAACAAGAGGAGTCAATCACGTTAAATAACTCAACTTTTCATTTTATCCCTACAGGATTAAAAACAGGCGAGCATGAATTCACAACATTTCTTTTCAATAAAGGAGAGAAAGTATCCGTTCCATCAATTGTTATTATTAACAATGAAAATAAAATCATTCAGCGTTTTCAAGGTTATTTGAATGAAGAAGAATGGGTTGCATTGCTTACAAACTTGGAGAGGTAAGCATTGCTATCCTTCTTCGGATAACTCAACTTATACCAGTCCACTTCCCCGCTCTCATTTAATAATCGTTGATATTTTCTTGAAGAAGTCACTCTCGAAAATGCGTTAAAATGCCACCATTCACTCGGAATATTTCTAAACTTTTGTGATTTCATCACTTTACGAAGCAATTTTCGATTCTCAACTTGGACTTTTGTTAATTCTCCAGATGCAAAAAATTTATATTCTAAACTTGGATACGCAATTTTACGACTATCATCATAACCAGCTCCCATGTCCAAAATATTTCCTACAGAATCAATAATTGTCAAATCGACTGCTGCTCCATAATTATGAACAGAACCTCTCGCTGGATTAGAAACAAACTTCCCTCTTCTGTAAACAGGAATTGAATCAAGTGCATCCCACATTTCTTTCTGAACTTGCCAAGGTCGGACACCATCGTAAACGAGCAAATTATAACCGGGATGAATCGAATCCAAATAATCTTGACAATTAGATAACCGTTCTGCAACTTCAATATTCAAATAAACGACCTTTAACGTATCGTATAGTTGAATCCCCATAAAATTATCGGAAGATGCGTATTTCAAATCAACTTGTATTCTTGGATTGACAGATTGAATATTGACAAGGTTAATTGAATCCATTCGCTTAGCTGTTTCTTCAATAAACTCAGAAAGAAGTAGTGCAGAATCAATTACAACTTCGGGTTCTGGAGGAAGAATACAAATAATATCTTTCTTTTCTTCTCGACAAGAAGTCAGCAAAAGGAGGGTGAAAAGTACATTCTTCATAGATATGCTAACAGGTTTAAAAATAAATCATTTTTTCAGAATTCAGCATCACTTTTACCTCTTTTCTATTTATTTTTGCTCAAAATAATAAAAACAATGCCAACGATATCCAACAAGGCTGTTAATATGCCAGAATCGCCAATCAGGAAATTGGTGCCTTATTCAGAGAAAGCAAAAGCGAGAGGAGTGAATGTATTTCATTTGAACATCGGGCAACCTGATATTGAGACACCTGAAGTTGCCTTAAATGCAATAAAGAATTTTGATCATAAGGTTGTCGAATATTCGCATTCTGCAGGATTCAAGTCGTACAGAGACAATTTGGCGAATTATTATACGAATGTAGGAATTGATGTTGACTCAGAGGATATTATCATCACAACTGGAGGTTCGGAAGCCTTGACTTTTGGCTTCATGTCAACATGTGACCCTGACGATGAAGTGATTATTCCAGAACCATTTTATGCAAATTACAATGGCTTCGCAGTTGCCGCAGGATTAAACGTTGTTCCTGTGACTGCCTCAATTGAAAATGGATTTGCATTACCACCAGTTGCGGAAATAGAAAAAAAAATCACTCCTAAAACCAAGGCAATCGTTATTTGCAACCCTGGAAATCCAACAGGCTATTTATATTCTAAAGAAGAATTAGAGCAACTAAGAGACATCGTCATCAAACACGATTTGTTTTTATTTGCAGACGAAGTTTACCGAGAATTCTGCTATGATGGAGCGGTTCCTCATTCTGTAATGAATCTGGAAGGAATTGACCAAAATGTAATAATGATTGATTCTGTTTCAAAACGTTATTCAATGTGCGGAGCAAGAATTGGCTGTCTCGTATCTAAGAATAAAGATGTTATGGCAGCTGCCTTGAAATTTGGTCAAGCAAGACTTTCTCCTCCTACAATCGATCAAATTGCTTCAGAAGCAGCGCTTAAAACTCCTCAATCTTATTTTGATAATGTCGTTGCAGAATATGTAGAACGAAGAAACATTATGATTGAAGGATTAAACAATATACCAGGTGTATTTTGCCCAAAACCAAGCGGAGCATTTTACTGCGTTGCAAAATTCCCTGTAAAGAATGCAGAACATTTTTGCCAATGGTTATTAGAAGAATTTGAACACGAAGGATCGACTGTAATGATGGCTCCTGCAAATGGCTTCTATTCTACAGAAGGAGAAGGATTGCAAGAAGCAAGAATTGCGTATGTATTGAATCAAGACGCATTAAAGAAAGCTGTAATTTGCCTAAACGAAGCATTGAAAGTATATCCTGGGAAAATTTAATAATTAATCAAAACCCTTTCAATATCACTTTATTTCTTTTCAATTCGATTAATTCTTTCGATTCCATTTGTTTCAACAACCTAGAAATAACAACTCGCGAAGAATGTAAATCTTCGGCTATTTGTTGATGCGTATGATTGATTTCAAGAGAACCTAATAACTTTGCTTGATCTTTCAAATACTTATCCAAACGTTCGTCCAATCGCATAAAAGCAATAGCATCAATGGTTTCCATTAATTCTGAAATACGAACGTGGTAACTTTCTAAAATATATTGTCGCCATGAAGCATGACGATTCATCCAGTCTTCCATGTATTGCATCGGAATCATTAAAAGTAATGAATCTTCCATGGCGGTTGCCTTAATAGAACTCTTGCTCTTACGAACACAACATTGCAAAGTCATTGCGCAAGTATCTCCTGACTCGATGTAATAGAGCAATAATTCTTCACCATCATCCTTTTCTCTAGAAACCTTTAAAGAACCTTGAATAATAAAAGGAATGTAGGAAATCTCTTCTCCCGGATCCATGATAATGTCTCCAGATTCAATTTTCTTTAACCGACCAACTTTATAGATTTCTTCTAATAAATCTTTGTCGAATAAGAATCCTATTTGTTCTTTAATTAATGCTATTTGATTTTCGTTCTCTATCATACTTTATGAAAAAATTTGCCCAAATTATTTTAGACAAAGCATAAAGATATGGAGTTAAAAGGATAGTTGCGGTTATTATTAGAAAAATTTGCAACCCGACACTTACATTATCAAAGAATAGGTTAAAAGAAGTCCACATAGTCACAAATAGAGCAACGGTTAATGCGTAAGAAACATACATGGCCCCGTAGTAAAAACCAGGTTCTTTTGAGTATTTTATGTGACAAACTGAACACGTTTCATGTAATTCACCTGCTTTTTTTAAATCGTAAGGGTGAGAAATAAAAAAATCTCCTTCATGACACTGAGGACATTTCATTTTTAAAATACTGTAAAGTCTTGAACCCTTTTTTAACATACTATTCATATTTGTATGAATCAAAGGTAATAGAGAAATCTAAAAAGAAAGGTAACTTTAGTCACACGGTTTTAAGATCCCGATATTTTTAAAAGACCCGATATATTTATCAATTCAATCTTACGAGAGTGGGTTTTAATTAACTCGTCTTCTTTGAATTCTTTTAAGAGTCGAATTAACGTTTCTGTTGCTGTTCCAACAAAATTTGCAAGGTCTTCACGAGAGAAGTTAATCATTTCTCCTTGATAAATATCATCTAAGAACACCAAAGAGAACGCCAATCTTTCTCGAACGGACTTTTGAGCCATATTTGTAATAAATGTTGCTCTGTCTGCTAACTCAGTTGACAATTCTTTTAAAATTCCATTTCTCAACGAAGAGTTCGTGTCAACCATATCTAAAAAATCGGCTTTACTGATAAAACAAATATTGCAATCTTCTAAAGTTGTGGCTGAAACACGATAAGGTTCTCCACTAAACATGGCTCTAAAACCAACTATTTCACCTTCCTTTGCCACGTGAATAATTTGCTCCTTACCTTCTTCTCCTCTTGCGAACACCTTTATTTTACCTGCATTCAAACAAAAAACGCCCCTTGGCGTTCCTTCTTCTAAAAAAACGGATTGGTTCTTTTTATAAAAAGAACAGGATTTATGGCCATCAAGATCGTCTACATCATGTTTGCAAAAATCTTTGAATAAAGAGTCTTTTCTTACAAGGCAATGTTCACAATTTACATTTCTATAGGATTGATTTGGCATTTCTAAATTGGTTTTTTCAAAGATAGAATAAAATTATTGTACATTCTGTAACATTAGCTTCATTTATAAACTTTTTCTTCGGTAACTTTGTACATAAATAATTTCACGTGAAGAATTTAGTTGAAAAATATAACATTCCTGGACCAAGGTATACATCTTACCCTACGGTTCCTTTTTGGAAGAACAATCCTTTATCAGTTAATGACTGGGTAAAAACGATAGCAAACAATACGGAAGAATTCAATTCTGAAGAAATCAGCCTCTACATTCATTTACCGTATTGTGAAAGTTTATGCACCTTTTGCGGATGTCATAAAAGAATCACTAAAAATCACGCAGTAGAAGGTCCATATATTGACGCAGTTATTAAAGAATGGAAATTGTACAATCAAAAAATCAATTTTTCACCCAATATAAAAGAATTACATTTTGGAGGAGGAACACCAACTTTCTTTGCTCCTAACGAATTAATACGTTTAGTCAAAGCAATTTTTGGAAAGGACGCTATTGACCCTAATTATTCTGAATTAAGTTTTGAAGCTCATCCTAACAATACTTCTGAAGAACATTTAGAAAAACTACACGCTTTTGGTTTTAGAAGGTTGAGTCTTGGAATACAAGACTACAGCCCTACTGTTCAGCAGGCAATTAATCGCATTCAACCTTTTGAAGATGTTATGAAGGTACATGAGAATGCAAAAAGAATTGGATATAAATCAATCAGCCACGACCTTGTTTTTGGTCTTCCCAAACAACGCATGAACGACATTGTTGATACTGTAGAAAAGACCTTGCAGTTACGTCCTGATAGAATTGCCCTATATAGCTATGCACACGTTCCTTGGATAAAAGGCAATGGACAAAGAGGATATGATGAGTCAGACTTACCTCAAGATTCTGAAAAAAGAGCACTCTATGTGGAAGCTAAGAGAATGCTTGAGGCTGAAGGTTATATTGAAATTGGTATGGATCATTTTGCGTTAGAACATGATGAACTAGCAATTGCTTTTAAAGAAAAAAATCTGCACCGAAATTTCATGGGCTACACGACGCAGAATACGAAATTTTTACTAGGATTAGGGATGTCTGCTATTTCTGATAGTTGGTTTGGTTTTGCACAGAATGAGAAATCAACGGAGAAGTACATGGAAATTGTCAATAGTGGAATAATTCCAATTTTCCGAGGACACATTCTCAGTGAAATCGATTTAGAAATTAGACAGTACATCCTCGATTTGATGTGTCACTTTGAGACAGAATTCAAAGCTGATTCTCCCAATATAGAATTACAATTAGCAATCAGAGAGAGGCTAAAAGGGATGATTGAGGATGATTTAGTTAGAATTGAAAGTAATCAAGTTCAAGTGACTGAGGCAGGTATTCCTTTTGTAAGGAACTGCTGCATGGCATTTGATCAAGACTTGGCTGATTCCCAACAACGAGAAAATATGTTCTCCAAGACAATATGAGTCAAAAATCTTGTTATCACTGTGGCGATGATGTCATCGGGAAAGGAATCAATATTGATGACAAGAACTTCTGTTGCAATGGTTGCAAAAGTGTTTACCAATTGCTCTCTTCTAACAATTTAGGAGGGTTTTACAACTTAGAATCACAAGCTGGAACTCGACCAAAAAAAGGCAATAATCATCAGTTCTCTTTTCTCGATGTTGAAGATATTCGTAAGAAATTCATTGACTTCGAGGACGACACATCTTCACACACAACGCTCTTTCTTCCGCAAATTCATTGTTCTTCTTGCATCTATCTATTAGAGAACATTCATCGAATTGAACCAAGAATTAAATCCTGTCAAGTAAACTTTGTTAAAAGGGAAGCTAAAATGATTTTTGACAAAGAAATGCCTCTTTCTGAATTGGCTACTATTCTTTCTAAGATAGGATATACGCCAAATTTTGGCAATAAAAAAGAACAAAAGAAACAGCAAAGCAAAACTTATCTTTACAAATTAGGCGTTGCGGGATTTGCTTTTGGCAGCATCATGCTCTGGACTTTTCCTGAATATTTTGGCATCGAAAAAACAAACCCTGAAATTCGTCAATTTTCCGCTTACCTCGCTTTTATCGTATCTATTCCTGTCCTCCTATATTCTGCCAATGAATACTTAATTTCTGCATTCAAAGCTATAAAATATAGAAGCATCAACCTTGACGTCCCTATTTCGATTGGTATAATTGCGTTATACGCAGAAAGTGTTTATCAGATATTTTGGTTTGGAAGCACCGGATACATTGACAGCTTTGCAGGTTTCGTTTTCTTTCTCTTAATCGGCAAATGGTTTCAAAGCAAAACCTATCAATCACTTTCTTTTGAAAGAGACTATACTTCCTACTTTCCTGTTGCAGTAACGAAACTAGATGGAAGTAAAGAAATTATTGTAGAGATTGACAAAGTGAAAATAGGTGATAAAATTATTATTCGCAATCAAGAAGTACTGCCCTGTGATGCCGTTCTCACCTCTAAAGAAATTAAGATTGATTATAGTTTTGTAACGGGAGAATCCATCCCTGTCACCAAGAAAAAAGGAGAATTCATTTACGCCGGAGGTAAATTGTTGGGCAAGAAAAGTGAATTTGTCGTTGAGAAAGAAAGTAGCCGCAGTCATCTAACGCAACTTTGGAATGAGGTCAACAAGAATGAAATGACTCAAGACTCCAAAGAAGATAAACTATCTACCTACTTTCTAGTTGCTATACTCGTAATTGCGGTTATTGCTGGAGTCTATTGGTTTTTCTTCGATCAAGGTAGAACTGTTGAAATTGTTGTTTCCATTCTCATCGTTGCTTGTCCTTGTGCTTTAGCTCTTTCAAAACCTTTTACATATGGTAACATCATGCGTGTTTTAGGAAGAAGAGGGCTCTACTTAAAAAACAATTTGGTTATTGAGAGTATTAATGACACAACAGATATTGTCTTTGATAAAACAGGAACATTGACGACTAATAGTACCAATCAGGTTCGTTTTATTGGCGATGAATTATCCCAAAACCAAACCAATCAAATTATCCTTCTAGCAAATTCTTCCACTCACCCATTGTCTATTTCTATTGTGAAAAATTTAAAAAACTCAACTTCTACAACAAATTTTGAATTGGTGAATTTTAGAGAAATTGAAGGAAAGGGCATTGAAGGAAACATTAATGGAGATATCATAAAAATAGGATCCTCTCATTTTGTGGGTCAGACTAACTTGAACAAAAACGAAACTTCTTCACATGTAAGCATTAATAGAAAGCACATTGGTCGTTTTGTATTTCAATCGGAATTTAGACCCGGAATCGTTGACCTTTTAAATAAATTATCTCTTAAGTATAGACTTCATATTCTGTCAGGCGATAAAGACAAGGATAAAAACTTTATTGAGAAAGAAATTCCTGCTATCAGCAACTTACATTTTAAGCAATCACCTAAAGATAAATTATCCTACATTTCATCATTACAAGAGGATGGTTGCAATGTATTAATGATTGGAGACGGCTTAAATGATGCCGGCGCTTTAGAGGTAGCAAATACTGGAATTGCAATTTCCGAAGACATTTTCCGCTTTTCTCCAAAATCAGATGCAATTCTCAAAGCAACAAAACTGTACGAACTTAATAAATTATTTGCAACATCTAATTATTCAAAAACAGTTTTAAACATCTGCTATTTATTCTCTATTATTTACAACCTTGTTGGACTATCATTTGCGGTTACGGGTAACCTAACTCCTTTAATCGCTGCTATTTTAATGCCTTTGAGTTCAATTAGTATTGTCCTTTTGAGCACTCTCCTAACTATCAAAAAATAAGTTGCCCGTTTCTATCTGTAACATAGGTGACAAGAAAAAGTTACAACAATGACAGAAACATGACTTAAGTCATATTTCTTATTCTTTAATCGATTTACTTTTGTCATAGTATTGTCATTAAACAATAAAAATGGGCATCATTTATCTTATGTTAATCGTCAGTTTTGTCATTGCAATTATTTTTTTGCTTGGCTTTTTTTGGGCAACAAAAAATGGGCAATTTGATGATGACTATGCTCCATCAGTAAGAATCCTTTTTGAGGATGAAGAAAATGAAATTTCAAACACAAAAACAAAATCGAATGGAAATCGAAAAGTTTAGTTACGATAATAAAATCGTAAAGAATTTTGCTTATGCTACCATTATTTGGGGTATCACTGGTATGCTTGTAGGACTGACAATTGCAACGCAATTAGCTTGGCCAGATTTTTACAATGATTACCTACCTATCAGTTGGCTGTCATTTGGCCGTTTAAGACCTCTTCACACCAATGCAGTTATTTTTGCCTTTGTTGGAAATGGTATTTTCATGGGGGTTTATTATTCTTTGCAAAGATTGCTTAAAGCAAGAATGTGGAGTGATAAACTGAGCAACATAAACTTCTGGGGATGGCAATTCATTATCCTTTGTGCAGTAATTACACTTCCGTTAGGTTATACAACGAGTAAAGAATACGCAGAATTAGAATGGTGGATTGATATTCTAATTACACTCCTGTGGGTAGTGTTTGGCTTGAATATGTTCATGACTATCTTAAACAGAAGAGTGAAGCACATGTACGTTGCCATTTGGTTTTACATTGCCACTTTTGTTACGGTTGCAATTCTTCACATCTTCAACTCATTCGAACTTCCTGTTTCTTTCATGAAAAGTTATTCTTGGTATGCCGGAGTACAAGACGCATTGGTGCAATGGTGGTACGGACATAACGCAGTGGCATTTTTCTTGACAACACCTTATTTAGGTCTGATGTATTACTTTGTTCCTAAAGCAGCAAATAGACCTGTTTATTCTTACAGGTTGTCAATCATCCACTTCTGGGCACTGATTTTCTTGTATATCTGGGCTGGACCTCATCACTTATTATATACATCTTTACCCGATTGGGCTCAAACATTAGGAGTTGTTTTCTCTGTCATGTTAATCGCACCATCTTGGGGTGGTATGCTAAACGGACTTTTAACACTTCGTGGAGCTTGGGATAGAGTCCGTGATGATGTAACACTAAAATTCATGGTTGTTGCATTAACAGCTTACGGTATGGTTACTTTTGAAGGACCATTACTTGCTCTTAAGTCTGTAAATACATTATCTCACTTTACAGATTGGACAATTGCTCACGTTCACGTAGGTGGACTAGGATGGAATGGAATGTTCACTTTCGGGATGCTTTATTGGTTGTTCCCTAAAATGTTTAAAACCAAATTATACTCTAAGAAATTAGCCAATCAACATTTCTGGATTGCCACTTTAGGTATCATACTTTATGCGATTCCAATGTACATTGCAGGTTTTGTGCAAGGTTTAATGTGGCAAGATTTTAATGCTGATGGTACACTAGTAAACGGAGAATTCTTAGATACTGTAACTGCTTTAAAACCATACTTTATGCTTCGTTCATTAGGTGGATTGCTATTTATCACTGGTACATGTATGATGTTCTATAACTTAATCAAAACTGCTAAATCAGGTAAGTTAGTGGAGAATGAAGAAGCAGAAGCCGTAAACATGAGAGATGCAGTTGAAAAGGTGAATGAAAAACACTTCTGGCACAGAGCTGTGGAAAAAAGACCTGTACGTTTCTTTGTATTAGTTCTTATTGTTGTTGGTATTGGAGGTGCTGTCGAAATCATCCCTACGATGATTGTGAAAAGTAATATCCCTACAATTGAGCAAGTAAAACCTTATACAGCATTAGAACTGGAAGGACGTGATTTATACATCCGAGAAGGTTGTGTTGGTTGTCACTCTCAAATGATTCGACCATTGAGATTTGAAACAAAACGTTACGGAGAATACTCTAAATCAGGAGAGTTTGTTTACGATCATCCATTCTTATGGGGGTCTAAAAGAACAGGTCCAGATTTAGCACGTGAAGGAGGTAAGAGAAATAACAAATGGCACTACGAACATTTAATTCGTCCAAAAGATATTTCTCCAGGGTCTTTAATGCCTGCTTATCCATGGATGAATGAAGATGAATTAGACCTTTCTCTTCTTGAAAAGAAAATCAAAGCAATGCAAACGCTTGGTGTTCCTTATCCGGTTGGGTTTGAAATGGAAGCAAAAGCGAAGGCTGAAAAGCAAGCGATGAGAATAGCTAAAAACATTGCAAAAGATTTGTACGATAACTTACCTGATGCTGAAAAGAAAAACTTTGATGTTGAAGCGAAGACGAATGAATTGAAAACAAAAGAAATCGTTGCACTTATTGCTTACTTACAACGACTTGGAACAGACATCCAAGTTGAAGAAGACGAAATCGAATAACAAAAAAAATATGTTAAGATACATCAAACATAATCTTACAGGAATTGACGGGGTTGCAATATACCCTATCATTTCCCTCATCTTATTTGTACTCGTTTTTGTCGCGATGATATACTATGTCTCTAAGATGAGAAAAGAAGATTTAGAAGAATTAAGCAGCATCCCTTTTGAAGATGATGTTGAGAAAGAAGAACTACAAAACAATTAAGATACACTACAAACAAAAGTTATGAATTTTAAAGGACAATTATTTCTACTACTTTTTTCATTTTTTGCACTCTCTGCAAACGCACAAGATGGTGAAAGTCTTTTTAAGGCTAAATGTGCAGCTTGTCACATGTTAGGTAAAGATGGAACTGGACCAAACTTAAAAGGTGTTAAGCAAAAATGGGAAAATGCAGGTGAAGGAGAATTAATCTACAAATGGGTAGCTAACTCACAAGAACTTGTTGCCTCAGGAAATAGTCAATTAGCATTGAAAGCCGATGAATATAGTGCCATTTCAATGCCACCTCAGCAAGTTTCTAACGAAGAAATTGATGCTATTTTAGGCTTCGTGAATGACTTTGCTCCGCCCCCACCACCTCCAACTGAAGAGACGACTGTTGCAACAACAGGAGAAAAGGAAGTGAAATATGTTCCTAATTACAAGAAAAATTTAAAACTATTCTATTGGTTGATAATCGCTTTAGCAGCTCAAATCATTGCAATACTATCAGTTTCAGGATCTTTAAAAACGATGATTAAATTGGATAAAGACAAGAAATCTAAGTCTAATACGAATGTCATTCTTGCACTTGTCGGAATGTTTGGTTTTATGTCACTTTCTAATAAAACATTGGCATTAGAATTTATGCAACCTGGTCTTGCTAAAGAAGGCGCGCCGTGGTTATTAGTTGAAAATTCTGATTTAGTCGTTCTTGTTATTCTAAACATTGTAATGTTATTTGTTTTCTTGCATTTCCGTAAATTGTTTATGGATATTACAAAGACAATTCGTCCGCAAACAGAAAAGCAAAAACAAAAACAACTTTCTAAACGCCAAGAGAGAAAGCTGAATAAAATTTTAGTTGGTGCTGTTGATATTGAAGAAGAACACACAATATTAATGCACCACGAGTATGATGGAATTAAAGAGCTAGATAACAATCTTCCACCATGGTGGGTATGGATGTTTTGGGTAACAATCGTTTTTGCTGTCGTTTATGTATTCAATTACCATATTCTAGGAACTGCTGATTTACAGATTGCAGAATACGAAAAAGACATGAAACAATCTGAAGAACTCGTGCAAGCATACCTCAAAGAACAAGGAATGCAAGTAGATGCTTCAAATGTAACATTAATGGAAGATGAGGCAGAATTAGCAACTGGAAAAACTATTTTTGAAGCAAATTGTGTACTCTGTCACAATCCAAATGGAGAAGGGAATATTGGTCCTAACTTAACGGATAATGCCTGGATTTATGGATATGATATCGCCACTGTATTTACAACCGTAAAAGATGGGACAACGAAAGGGATGCCAGAGCATGCCTCAAAGTTAAATCCTATTCAATTACAACAAGTTGCGTCTTTCATTTTAACTATGCCAGAAGCAAAAGGTAAATCTCCAGAAGGAAGTATTATCGAAAAGTAATAGTAATGTAACATTCGTTTCATTCTAAAGATATTAATAGCGATACATTAGTGCAATGAATGAGTTTGATAAGATTACTGGCGACGAAGAAACATTTAGAGATAGTATTTCTACTGTAAATGAAGATGGTAGTCGAAAATGGGTTTACGCGAAGAAACCAAAAGGAAAATGGTTTAATCGTAGGCAAGTAGTAAGCTACTCTCTGCTCTTCCTTTTATTTGCTGCGCCACATATTTATATTGGTGGTCATCAATCAGTTCTACTCAACATTATTGAGCGGAAGTTCGTAATTCTTGGAAAAGTATTTTGGCCACAGGATTTCTTCCTTTTTGCGCTTGCAATAATTGTAGGAGTAGTCTTCATTATTACATTTACAATTATATATGGGCGACTATTCTGTGGATGGATTTGTCCTCAGACGATTTTTATGGAGATGGTGTTCAGAAGAATTGAATACTTCATCGAAGGAGATTGGACACGCCAAAAGAAATTGAATAAAGGACCTTGGAATGCTGAAAAAATAAGAAAAAAAACCATTAAACACATCTTGTTTTGGTTGGTTTCTTTTCTCATTGCCAATACATTCTTAGCCTACATTATTAGTTCTGAAGAATTGTGGAAAATTCAAACAGACCCTCTTGGAGCACACATCGGAGGTTTAATCGCAATTATTACTTTCACAACCATTTTCTATTTGGTTTTCAGCATGCTAAGAGAACAAGTTTGTACAACTATTTGTCCTTACGGAAGACTTCAAGGAGTATTGCTTGATGAGAACTCAATGCTTGTTGCCTACGACCACGTAAGGGGAGAAGGAGAAAAAGGAAGAGCGAAATTTAGGAAGAGCGAAGATAGAAAAGAGCAAGGAAAAGGCGACTGCATCGATTGTAATCAATGTGTTGTTGTTTGTCCAACTGGTATTGATATTAGAAACGGTACACAATTAGAATGTGTCAATTGCACCGCTTGTATGGATGCATGCGACCACATGATGGGAAGCGTTGGACTTGAAGAAGGACTCATTCGTTTTGTATCTGAGCAAGGAATCAAGGAAAGAACAGGGTTCCAATGGACAAGAAGGGTTGTCTCATATACCATTTTGCTTTCTGCGATGGTTATAATGCTTATCTTTTTATTGGTGACAAGGAATGATTTTGAGGTTACGATTTTACGTCAAAGAGGGTCGACCTACCAAACAACACCTGACGGTTTGATTAGTAATATCTTTGAAATAGGGTTAACCAATAAGACACAAAATGATTACCAAGTAGAATTAAAAGTTGAGAACAATGACAAGGCAATGATTGATTTAGCCGTTCAAAGTTTAACTTTACAGAAAGAAGACCGTTTAAAAGAACGAGTTGTAATTAAAATGCCGATGAGTGAAATTCACAATGGAAAAGAAATCTTGACCGTGGTTGTTTACGGAAACGGAGAAGAAATACAACGAATTAAAACGAAATTTATTGGTCCATTACTTTAAATAGATAGCATTATGAATTGGGGAAAAGGAATTGCAATCACATTAGCATTATTCATTGGTTTTATCATGTACATGGTAGTCAATATGATGTCAACGAAAATCGATTTGGAAAGTGACGATTATTATGAGAAAGAAATAAATTATTCTCAAGAACTCAACGCAATTGGTAGAGATAAAGCTTTTGCAGAACGTCCAACTATTCAACTTTCTGGAGATCACCTTTTAGTGCAACTACCGGCTGAAATTGAATTGACAAATACCGTTTTTTTTCTACGTCGTCCTAATGATGAGAATAAAGACATGCGTTTTGACATCAAAGGAACCAAAACGTTCACTTTGGCTAAAAGTGGATTAGAGAAAGGAAGTTATCAGGTCGTTCTTTCCTATACAATAGACGGAGAGGATTACATGCAAAGACGAAAAATCACCATCTAATGGGCACATTCATTCTTGCAGGATTTATTATTGGGCTTACTTCCAATTTTCACTGTATCGGAATGTGTGGACCTATCGCAATGGCAATTCCAGTTAATCGTAAGAACAACTTGACCATTCTTTCTGGTGCGTTGCAATACAACTTTGGAAGAATCATTACCTATTCTTTGTTGGGAGCACTTGTAGGAATCATTGGATTAAGCATTCAAACTTTTGGTATTCTCCAATGGCTAAGTATCATTGCTGGAATAGGATTAATTATTTTTGCATGGAAAAAATATTTGTACAGAATTATCCCATTTAAAATTCCGACATTCGGATTTCAAACGCAACTGAACAAAGGTTTAGGAAAAATCATTCGTTCTCATTCTCCGTTTAAATTATTGCTCTTAGGAATACTCAATGGACTACTTCCTTGCGGAATGGTTTTCGTTGCTCTATCTAATGCAATTCTAACTGGAGACATCCTTTCTAGTTCTATTGCGATGCTCGCATTCGGAGTAGGAACTCTGCCTGCGATGATGGCTGTGGTTTTTATGATGAATAAAATTTCTCCCGTTGCTCGGAAGAGAATGAATAAAGCAGTTCCTTACTTACTAACCGTTGTTGGTTTACTAATTATTCTTCGTGGTATGAATTTAGGAATTCCTTTTATCAGTCCAACGGTGAAAATGGTGGAAAAAAAAATAGAAACAGTCGATGGAGAAAAGGAAGTTGAATCAAGCGTTCAAATGGATTGCTGTCATCAGAAATAAAAAAACCGAGGACTAACCTCGGTTTTCTTTTTTACCTCATTATATTCACATGACCGTAATGCGTCTTTCTATCGTCATTGTATAAGTCTTTAAATGTAATCTTCCAATTGTACATTCCATCTTGAACCATTCTTCCATGAAATGTTCCATCCCAACCAACAGATACATCATGAGACTCCCAAATAACTTCTCCCCAACGGTTAAAAATTAACATTTCGAAATCATAGATGTCAATGCCACTTGCATACGCTCTAAACGTTTGGTTAAATTCATCGCCATCTGGTGTAAAGGTGTTTGGCACATACAAAACCTCTCCTTCCTGTACATTAATCGTTCTACAAATAACATCTGTACAACCTGTTGGATTGATTGCTGTTAAGCAAATTAAGTAAGATCCCGTATCTGTAGGAAAAGTATGATTGATATCCTCTTCATTATACGTTTCAGAATAACCATCAGGTCCAGATATCGTCCAAATATAAACCGAAGCATTCGTCGAGTTATTAATGAATTCGATTTCATTGTCAATCGTTGTAATCGTTGTTGAAGACATCGTAAAAGAAGCTTCTGTTTGAGGCATTGTTCCAACAACAACAGTTGCTGTTACAACACAATTATTTGCATCGCTAATATCGATGGTGTAAACACCCGAACAAACACCTGTAAATATACCATTTGGATCGCTGATACCGTTTAATGTGTAATTCACACCTGTGTTAGAAGTAATCGTTACTTCTCCACTACAGTTATCCTCACATCCATCATCAACAACCGTAATTACTCCTGGAATAATTTCTATAGCTGGAGCAATTATTTGAGTTCCCGAAACAGAACAACCTAAATCATCTGTCAAAATATAATTATAGTTATTTGGACACAAGTTAAATATTGGAGAACTAGTTGTGTTTGTACCATTATAAGAGAATGTGTA
>DQTF01000036.1 GCA_015662935.1 Crocinitomicaceae bacterium
ATTAGAGAAAGACCTGCTTCCATCATTCTTGCACCACCCGATTTAGAAATAATCATAAAAGGACATTTCTTTTTAATAGAAGCGTCAATCGCACGAGCAATTTTCTCTCCCATTACTGACCCCATTGATCCTCCAATAAAAGAAAAATCCATAGCAGCAATGATAAAATCTTCTCCATCCAATTTCCCTTGTGCAGTTCTGATTGCATCCTTCAATCCCGTCTTTTCTTGAGAAGCTTTTACACGATCAACGTACTTTTTAGTATCCTCAAATTTTAATGGATCTCCAGAAATCAATTTCGGATTCAATTCTCTAAACTTTCCTTCATCAAAAATGATGTCGAAATATTCTGCAGAACCAATTCTTTCATGATGATTACAACGATCACACACGTAAAAGTTGTTTTTCAAATCATCCGAAGCAAAAATAGTCTTACAATTAGAACATTTTTGCCACAACCCTTCTGGGGTCTCTTTTTTTTCTTTCGTCGAAGTTGTTATTCCTTCTTTATCTCTTTTAAACCAACTCATCTGTCAGATTTTAAATTCTTTATTAATCTTTTAGTGTATTCACATTATTCAAATCAGAAAATGACCTTTCTAATCGTTTAATAAATGTCATCTCTCCTTCTCGTAACCATTTTCTTGGGTCGTAATACTTCTTATTGGGAAGTTCTTCTCCTTCTGGATTTCCAATTTGAGTTTTTAAATAGTTCATTTTAGAACCAAAATAATCTCTTGCACCTTCAGTAAAAGCAAATTGTAAATCAGTATCAATGTTCATTTTTATTACACCATAACCAATTGCCTCACGAATTTCTTCTAATGTAGAACCTGATCCGCCATGAAATACAAAATCAACTGGATTTTCTCCCGTCGAGAATTTATCTTCAATGTATTTTTGAGAATTATCTAAAATTTTCGGAGTCAATTGCACATTTCCAGGCTTATAAACACCATGCACATTTCCAAAAGAGGCAGCAATTGTAAACCTTGGGCTTACTTTTAACAATTCTTCAAATGCGTAGGCAACCTCTGAAGGTTGTGTGTACAATTTGGAAGAATCAACATCTGTATTATCTACACCATCTTCTTCTCCTCCTGTAATCCCAAGCTCAATTTCTAAAGTCATTCCCATTTTGCTCATTCTTTCCAAATAAGTCTTACAAATAGCAATGTTCTCTTCTAAAGACTCTTCAGAAAGGTCAATCATATGAGAAGAATACAATGGTTTTCCTGTTTCTGCGAAAAACTTCTCACTCGCATCCAGTAAACCATCAATCCATGGTAACAATTTCTTTGCTGCATGATCTGTATGAAGAATGACCGTTGCCCCATATAGCTCAGCCAAGTCATGGATATGTTTCGCGCCCGATACTGCTCCTGCAATACTTGCAGAGAAATCATCATTCATTAATCCTTTTCCTGCATAAAATTGAGCTCCTCCGTTAGAAAACTGAATAATAACTGGAGCATTCATCATTGAAGCAGTTTCCATTACTGCATTTACAGTACTTGTACTAGTAACATTAACAGCAGGAAGTGCGAAGCCTTTTTCTTTTGCATAACGAAAAATTCTCTGAACATCTTCTCCTGTTGCAACACCTGGTTTAATTCCGTGACTCATATTCTTTCTTAATTTTAAGTAAGGGATACAAAAGTAGCAATTAATAATCTAATTTAACCGACGTTTGTGTTAAGATTCTATCAAAAAACGAAGCAAATCTTCAAAGAAATCAACAATCAATTGTTCTCTTTTTCTCACTTTTTATCGTTTGGATAAGGATAAGAATAATTACATTTGTTAGGACGAATGACGCTATCAACCTCTAGTGGTCAATGTTACCAATTTAATACTGATTTTGAATGAGTTACCTTGATGAATTAAATGAGAGTCAGCGCGTTGCTGTTGAGAATATTCACGGACCGACAATGGTGATTGCTGGTGCAGGATCCGGTAAAACGAGAGTTTTGACCTACCGAATTGCTCACATGATGGAGAATAAGATTGATCCTTTCAATATTATGGCATTGACTTTTACCAATAAAGCTGCAAAAGAAATGACGCAGAGAATTGGAGAAATCGTTGGCGATGGAGAAGCTAGAAATATCACAATGGGTACTTTTCACTCCGTTTTTTCAAGAATTCTCCGATATAATGCCGATAGGTTAGGGTATCCTAGCAACTTTACAATCTATGACACACAAGATTCTAAAAGCCTTCTAAAAGAAATTTTAAAAGGGTTTAGTTTAGATGATAAGGCATATAAAGTTTCCAATGTTTTAGGGAGGATTTCTTCTGCAAAAAACAATTTAATTTCTCCAGACGATTACAGTAACAATGCTAACATTCAATCAGAAGATAAGATGTCAAAGCGGCCAGAAATGGCTAAAATATACCGAGCATATGCAAAAAGATGTTTCAATGCAGGAGCGATGGATTTTGATGATTTACTGTACCAAACCAATGTCTTATTAAGAGATTTTCCAGATGTTCTTGCTCATTACCAACAGAAGTTTCAATACATTTTAGTAGATGAGTACCAAGATACGAACTACTCTCAATATCTTATTGTAAAAAAACTGGCTGCTGTCTATGAAAATATTTGCGTAGTGGGTGATGATGCACAAAGTATCTATTCTTTTAGGGGAGCAAATATTCAAAACATCTTAAATTTTAAGAAGGATTATCCTGATTTTAAGCTTTTTAAGCTGGAACAGAATTACAGAAGCACGAAGAACATCGTACAAGCTGCCAATGGTGTCATTGCAAGAAATAAAGATCAAATAAAGAAAACCGTTTGGACAGATAATGTAGAAGGAGACAAAATTACGGTTGTCCGAACGCTAACAGATAATGAAGAAGGTCGGGTTGTTATCAATAAGATATTTGATAAAAGTAAAAATGAGGGTTTAGGTTATAAAAACTTTGCAATTCTTTACCGAACTAACCGCCAATCTAGAACATTTGAAGAGACACTCAGAAAATTAAGTATTCCTTACCGAATATACGGTGGTTTATCATTCTACCAAAGAAAGGAAATTAAAGATTTACTGGCTTATTTTAGACTAACAGCGAATCCTCATGACAATGAAGCGATAAAAAGAGTCATTAATTATCCAAAGCGAGGAATTGGTGCAACTTCAATGCAAAAGGTTCTTATTGCTGCCAATGAGTATGGCGTAAGCTTTTGGGATGTCATCAATGATTTTCAAACTTATCCGGTCGACATCAACAATGGAACAATAAACAAAATGTTAGACTTTGCAACGATGATTAAAAGTTTCGCTGCACAACTAGACAGGTTAGATGCCAACATTCTCGCTGAAGAAATTGCAAAAACTTCTGGTATTCTAAAAGAATTGAGAACTGATAAAGACAAAGGACCTGAAGAAGTCGAGCGTTATCAGAATATTGAAGAATTAATATCTGCCATCCAAACATTTGTTGAAGGACAAATTGAAGGAGAATCTAAATCACTTTCTGAATTCATGCTAGATGTTGCATTATTGACTGATGCCGAAGAAGACAATAAAATAGATCCAGATCATGTCACGTTAATGACCATTCACTCAAGTAAAGGATTAGAATTCCCTCATGTTTACCTTGTTGGACTGGAAGAAAACCTGTTTCCTTCTCAATTAGCGCTGAATTCAAGAACAGAACTGGAAGAAGAAAGGCGTTTATTTTACGTTGCTATTACCAGAGCAAAAGACACGTGCACTTTATCTTATTCTAATTCACGTTTTCAATGGGGGAAGCTTATCACTTGTGAAGCTAGTCGTTTTATTGACGAGGTTGACGATAAGTTCTTAAGCTTTGAAACTCCTGAAAGAATGGGAGGGCGTTCCTTAAACAATAGAGGTTCTAGCTTTGATAGATCATTCACTGGAGGTTTGAACAAATCATTTACCTCAAAATCACTTAAGCCAATTAATTCTATTAATTCTAAATCTTCCATAAAAGGATCTTCAGAGTTAGAAATAAAAGTAGGATATAACGTTGAACATGACCGTTTTGGAAAAGGTAAAATAATTAAACTAGAAGGTGCTGATGCTGACAAAAAAGCAACTATCTTCTTTCCTAATCATGGTTCAAAAACAGTATTATTGCGTTTTGCCAACTTGAAAATATTGGATTTTTAATAGCTAGATAAATTCTCGGCAAACTTTTTGCTAACCAAATACGTATTATAACTAGAAAATATTTTATTATGAAAATAGCAGCTTTTTTTATCGCACTATTAACCTTCTCCACTTTAAACGCACAATTGGATCAAGTAAAATTCAAAGAAGCAGCTTTTGAAAATGGAATGATGTACCCTATTGCAGTTGTTTTAGGAGATAAAACCGTTGAAGACAACATCAATAAGCATCTACAAAGTCAGATACAAGATCTAAAAGATGCAGATTTCTGCATTGGTCAATATGGTTTTGTGCAGAAAGGGGCACATCTACAAGTTCATATCTTTTGTAATTGCATTGATTTTGATGAAAGTCAGAATAGGTATTTCTTATACAATTCTCAATCAGGAGATAATGTAAGTTACAGTGATTTATTGAATCCTAAGAAAATAAAAATTACAACGACATTTCTTATCAACAAAGCCAAAACAACAAATAATATTTCAGATGCTGATATCCAATCAATTCAAGAAAAGAACTTAGATGCTTTTAAAATTATCTTTAAACGAGAAGGAATGGATTTATGGTTGAAAAGTGAATATTGGGGAGAGAAACCACTATTTATTGCTTGGGGAGAAATGAAAGAAATGATGAAGTATAGTTTCATTTAGAACGGATATCCAATTCCAAAGTTAAAGGATGGAACAAATGGCTTAGGCAAATATTGCTCGTAGTTCGCTCCAAAAAATGCCAGCCCCTCATCTAAGTATGCTTGTCTTGATTGAAAAATCCATTGAGAACCTTTTGGTAATGCTGGATTCTTTAGAGGAAACCCGACATCAACTCTTACAATAAAATAATCAAGATCAAGTCGTAATCCAAAACCTGCTGCAAAAGCAATTTCATTGAGCATGTTTTTTGAAACTTGACCTCCTACTCTATTTGGATCATTTAATGCTGTCCAAACATTACCAGCATCTACAAACAAAGCTCCTTTAAATAAAGAAGTAAATGCAAATCTAAATTCTGCGGAAGAACCTAGCCTTAAATCGCCTACTTGTGTCGCTGAACGATTCGTATCAAGATAATATTTATAAGAACCAGGACCCAGCGACCTTGCTCTCCATCCTCTATTGTCATTTGCACCACCAGCAAAAAAACTATAATCGTACGGAAGAGAAGTTTTAGTATTACCGTAAGGCAAACCTCCACCAATCACAGCTCTGAAATTGAAACTCTTCTCTTTTCCGAGAGGTTTTGAGAAAATCAATTCATTATCCAATCTCGTAAACTGAGCGTAAGCAATTCCAAAAAGTCCATATTGCCCATTCGGGATAGTGTCTTGACTTCCTTGAAACAAGGAAACGATATTTCCTGCGGGATCAAATGAAGAACTAAAATAAAGTTGAGAATTTCCTTTTCTTTTTTCTTTCTCTTTGATGTTGTATTCAAACTTAAATTTGAAATCTTGCCAAATAAATTGATTGCTATAGGTATTGAGTAAGAATAAATCATTTAAAGCTGTTAATTTCGATTCAAAATCATTGCTTTTATCAATGTTTACAAATTTAATCGCAGAAAGCCCTGGCAAACCCATTTCAAAAATCATGGTTTTCCGAGAATGAAACTGATACGTATAATTCATTTGAAATGTCCCTCTGGTAAAATCTGTTCTTTTCTGAAAATTATATGCTGTAGAAATTATCGTTCTAGGTCTTAGTTTTTTTGAGATTTTCGTCATTTTTAATGGGAAAAGCCCCGGTATTTGCAATTTAACACTTGGTCCTATTTCAAAGGTATTAAAACTTCTTCCTGCTGTTTTGATTTTCTCTCCGTCAATTGTTTCATCAAAAACAGGTGGTTGCGACTCAAATCCCCCAGAAAGAGAAACCGTTAATTTCTCTGCTCCTCTAAATAAATTTCGGTTGATGTAGTTGATGGTTGCAGCGACTCCTAAAAAACCATTTGAATTGGTTGCTCGAGGTTCAAAACCGAAAGTTTGTTTTTTGCTAGGTATTAAATAATAATGCGCATTGAGACAACCTATTCCTTCGTATTCAACTAATTCCGTTTTTACTGCTTGAAACAAATCTAAACGCAATAAGCTCAAATACGTCTGTTCCAATTTCCATTCAGAATACAATTTATCGATTTCTAAATAATTTTGTGCTTCTAAAATTTGCGGTTTGATATGCAAAGGTCCATTGTGCAGAATAAGAGCAGTTCTTGAAGGATCTATAACCTTATCTCGTCTAGACAATACTTGTGCATAATAAGTTGTATCAATTGTTCTTAAAAATTGGCCATCATAAATTGACAGATCTCTTTCTAGTAAATCATTTTTAAATGACCCTTCATAATAAATCGAATCTGCTACATGAAATATCACCTTATTAATAAATGACTCTTGGTGTTTAATTCTTAAAACAGAATCTCTTCCAGCTTGCGATTGAATGTATCTATCTCCAAAATGAACTCCTACATTAACTGTTAAATTCCTTCGGTTTGTATCTACATAGAACTTAATATGATTAGAACTAAAACCATAAACACCTTGATTTCTCATGTATTTTGCAACACGGTATCGGTGATAATCGAGCAAATCACTATCAAATGGTAATCCTTCAATAGTGTTATTGTCATTTCTATTGAGGTATGCTTTGTACTTAGTTTTAATTAAGTCGTTCTCCACCAGCATATAAACGCTGTCTATAACGAATTTCTCACCTGTTACTACATGATAAGTTGCTACACATTTTCTGTTCTTTTTAAAATCAACAAAGCCTTTAACTTCTCCATAGTAATACCCTTTTTTCTTTAAATACCCTTCTAGTTGATTGATTGATTTTGAGTACAGAGCACTATCAAATACAACCGGTGGTTTTCCTATTTTATACTTATACCACTCTCTCAAAAACTTTCTTGGAGAAATTGTATCCTTTAACGGAATAATCTTTTCTGTATAATGAGTTCGATTTTTTCTTCTCGACTTTGCTATTCTTTTCGTATTAATTTCCGTTTGTCGAGCAATTATTTTATTATTTTTTTCATTCAACTGTTGATTCTTTCTCAATCGTTTATTAGCGACTTTAGCAGAATCTACAAGGTTATAAGCCATTAATTTCCATTTCACTCCTACTCTTTTATAATTAGGTTGTTGACGTAAAACTTCGTTTAATTCATCCTTCTCCAGCTTATCACCAGTAACAATGATTTCATTCTTTTTGAGAAGGAATTGCCCATCAGGAACATACTTTGTTTGTTTACAGGCAATCAATACAATTGCAAGAATTAGTAAAATATATGTATGTTTGGTCTTTATCAATCTTTTGGTTTAATTGAACAAAAATAATAAAAGCTTTGTTGGAAACACTTTCTAAAAATAAGATTAAATGGATTCGCTCTCTACAACGGAAAAAAAACCGTGATATTGAGCAACTTTTTATTGTAGAAGGAGAAAAAATGGTGAGAGAACTTATCGAACAACATTCTGAACAAATAGAATGTGTAATCTCAACAGATACCGACTTCTCATTCAATGGTTTATCTTACCATGCAAGTAAAAAATCAATGGAAGAGATCAGCAGTTTAAAAACTCCTAATAAGCTTCTGGCAGTCGTTAAGATAATAAAAGACAAACAAATTGATGCCCAATTCATTCTTGCACTAGACGATATTCAAGACCCTGGTAATATGGGGACTATCTTACGAATTGCGGATTGGTTTGGAGTTGATAAAATCATTTGCTCAAAGAATACTGTTGACATTTACAATTCTAAAGTTGTTCAAGCAAGTATGGGGTCGATTTTTAGAATACCAACAGAGTATTGTCAATTAGAAGATTACCTTTCCAAAATAGAACTACCGATTTATGGAGCATTGCTAGACGGTGAAAATATTTACACAAAAACGTTAGAAAGAAAAGGTGTTATTATTCTCGGGAATGAAGGGAGTGGAATCTCTGAGTCTGTTCAAGAATTCATTCAAGAAGCCATTAATATCCCTAGGTTTGGACAAGCAGAATCTTTGAATGTTGCCATCGCTGGGTCTATCATTCTATCAGAATTCTCCAGAAGATAATATTGCGTTAAAAAAAGTTAAGCAAGTAATCCTTATCTGAATATCTCTTACATTCGTTAACAAATAGTTTCTATTGAAAAAAATTAGAGTTAATTTCATTATTGTCCTAGTCGTTATGGCTTTGCTAGCATTGTTAATCATACAAGGTTTTCAGACAGCAGAATTATATGATAGGAAATCCAGTGAATTTGCTGAACGATTTTCAATGACACTTGACAAGGTCGCTTACAAACACGAAAAAGCTGAAGACATTCGTCGTTATATGTTACTTGCTGACAAAGATTTTAGCGGTCAGTACAAAGATATTCTTAAGGAAGAATTTCAACATCTATTATCTGCACAAGAATCTATTTCAATCCATGATACTTCCATATTTGAGAATGGAAAAATGGAAAATTACCTCATCATTAAAGGAACAACCTACGATTCTATTTCTGGATTAAAGGCAGAGCAAAGAGTCCTTGCAAGAGATGTAAGACAGCTTCGTGATTTATTTAAAGGAAACCAATCACATCAAATAAGTAAGGATTCCATAAAGTTAGCCGTACAGCTAGACCAAAGAGTGATTCAACAAATATTCAAGAAAGCAAGATTTGTCAATGAATTGATGTTAGAAGCATTTCGAAATAATGTGTATGAAACACCTTCGCAAAGAGTCGATATTTCTTTTCTTGATTCAGTCTTAAGAAATGAGCTGAAAGGGAATATTCCTGACGGATATGAATACATGATTACTGATGAATTCAATCAAGCCATTAGTTTTGAAGTTGCACCAAAGAATTATGTCACTTCCATAGATACAACAAAAAGTCATAAAACATTGCTTTATCCTAGCAACTCTTTAGATGAAGACCTTTACCTGCATCTAGAATTCCCAGAACAACAATCTTATTTGATAATGAAGATGTGGGGACCGCTACTTATCAATGTGTTGCTTCTTGCGATTATCATTGTAGCATTGGTATTCATGTTTAAAACGATTCTTACACAAAAGAAATTATCAGATATGAAAAGTGATTTCATTTCCAACATGACGCATGAGTTCAAAACACCTATTTCTACTATTTCTCTTGCTTGCGAAGCTTTAAATGACAAGGATATGGTTGGAGAACAAAATTCAACAACGCAGCCTTTTATCAAAATGATTAACGACGAGAACAATCGATTGGGATTATTAGTCGAGCGAATTCTCCAAAGTGCAAGCATCGATAAAAAGGAACTTCACCTGAACTTAGAAAATGTTTTGCTAAATGAATTGCTGGAAAATTTAGTCAACAAAGCAAAGTTTAGAATTGAAAGCACAGGAGGATCTATTAAATTAGAAATGCCAGCAGAATTAGTGCGAATTAATTGCGACAGAATGCACACAACGAATGCAATTTCTAATTTGATTGACAATGCAATTAAATACAGTAATGATTCTCCCGAAATTAAGATACTATTAGAGGTAGAGCAACAAAAAAATATTCTATCAATAAAAGACAAAGGAATTGGTATGAAAAAAGAACACATTAATAAAATATTTGACAAATTATACCGTGTTCCTACAGGAAATGTTCACAACGTTAAAGGTTTTGGACTCGGCCTAAGTTACGTCAAGGCAATTGTTGAAATTCACAATTGGGAGATTAAAACAACAAGTAAATATGGTGAAGGATCAGAATTCACACTCATAATAAATGAATAACATGGAAACATCTATCAAAATACTACTAGCAGAAGACGACATCAATTTAGGGCAACTTCTACAAACTTTTTTAAGATCAAAAGGATTCACTGTTTCATTGGCTAAAAATGGTAAAATTGCTTTCAAGCGATTTAACAGGGAGCAATTTGACTTTTGTATTTTTGACATTATGATGCCGGAAATGGATGGTTTTACTTTGGCTAAAGAAATCAGAGAAATTGACAAGAAGATTCCCATTCTCTTTCTATCTGCAAAATCAATGAAAGAAGATAAGCTGGAAGGATTTAACATTGGTGCGGATGATTATTTAACAAAACCATTTCAAATGGAAGAGTTATTAGCACGTATCAATGCTATCATGCGTCGAGTAGAAATTAAAACGCCCAAAGAAAAAGCAGAAATTATGGTTGGGAGCATTAAGTATGAACCTGAATTCAGAATGCTGCACCTAAAAGATGAAGTAAAAAAATTGACTACGAAAGAAAATCAATTGTTGCAAATGTTAGTGAAAAATAAAAATGAAATTTTAGACAGACACGCAACGCTAAGAGCAATTTGGGGAGACGATAATTATTTCAACGGAAGAAGTATGGATGTCTACATCGCTAAGCTTAGAAAAACATTGCGTGAAGATGAAAATATTGAAATAATGAATGTACACGGAAAAGGCTTTAAATTAGTAGTGAAAGAATAAAATAAGTAACTTTTTATCCTCTTACAAAATAAATTACTTCGTTATCTGTTATTAGACTCGAATAGAAAGTTTAATTTCGCGCTACTAAAAACGAACTAATGAGTGAAAACACGAATGAATTTGACCAAGAGAGACAATATTTAATGGTCTTTATTTGGAAGAAAAGAAAAATCATTGCTATTGTATCTGCAATTGCATTTGTTGTGTCCTTGGTTATATCCCTTCTTTTAACTCCGATTTTTAAATCGACAGCTATCGTATTCCCGGCAGCAACAAGTACCGTTTCTTTCTCAGAACAAAGTAATGCAAAAGCATCTTCAATGGATTTTGGTGAAGAAGAGCAGGCAGAGCAGTTAGTACAAATTCTCCAATCTTCAAGAATTAGAAATAGAATTGTGAATCAATTTAACTTGATGGAGCACTACAACATTGCTCAAGACGACAAGAATAAGTACTTCAAAATGGGAAAGAAATACAGTAATAACATTGTATTTAAGAGAACAAGATACGGTTCTATTCAAATTGATGTATTTGACAGAGACGCGAAACTTGCAGCAGACATTGCCAATAAAATTGTTGAATTAATTGATACCGTCAAGAATGAAATGATACAAGAAAGAACGATTCCTGCTTTTGAAATTAACAAAAGAAAAAGAGATCAATTAGAAGCTGAAATGGCAAAAATAATGGTTGGAATGGATAGCCTCTCTCAATTAGGAGTTGTTTCAATTGAAGGTAGAGCCAATTTATTCTCTGCGTACAACCAATCTAAAAATCCAGCAGATAGAAAGTTTTTTAAAGACCAAATAGATGTCAATCTACGTTATGGAGCAACCTTCGATGGGTTAGAAACTACCCGTGACGAGAAAATTGTCAAATTGACAAAATTTGAAGATGCTTATGAGCAATCTGAATCGGATGCCAATACGTTATTGAATCACAAGTTTATTGTAGAAGACGCAGTTGTCGCAGATAAAAAAGATAAACCTAAGAAATCAATCATTGTGATTTTGGGAACAATGGGTGCATTCATTTTTACAGTTTTTGTTCTTTTGGTTCAGGATAGAATTAAAGAGCTTCGAAATTCTTAACCTTGCAAACACTCAAGCAAAATAGCTTAGTATTCGGTTTAAGCATTCTTTACATTGCCCTTTGTTCTTACCTAATTTGGAACGACCAGGCAATTTTAAGTCTTGCTCCAATTGGATTGATTGGAATTTATTGTGCTATTTATTACACAGAATACACCTTTCTATCGCTCGCTTTTCTTACTCCTCTCTCTATTAATATTGAAGAATACGTAGAAGGATTTGGTCTTTACATTCCAACAGAACCTCTTCTATTTGGCTTGATGATTCTTTTACTGTTACAACAACTTAAAAAAAATCAGCTTGATAAAAACATATGGAACAACCCAATTATATGGGCAGTTAGTTTTTATTTGTTCTGGATTTTCATTACTTCTATCACAAGTACTGCACCCATTACTTCGTTCAAGTTCTTATTAGCTAGATTGTGGTTCATTGTTCCTCTACTCTTCTTTGGAACAAAAATATTTTCTAAAGAAAAAAATATCAAAACATTTATTTGGCTGTTCATTAGCGCAATGTCTATAGCGATTACTTATACCATTATTGTACACGCAAGCTATGGATTTGGAGAAAAAGAAGGACATTGGGTTATGTGGCCTTTCTTTAAAGATCACACAATTTATGGCTCTACCATTGCTTTTACAACACCGCTAGTTTTTGGTCTTTATTTCTCAAAGAACCATCCTCCTTTGATTAAAGCTACTTTAATTGGATTAATTGTAATCATTTTAACCGGACTGTATTTCTCCTACACAAGAGCCGCTTGGTTGAGTGTTGTTGCTGCACTTGCCGTTTTAGCAGTTATCAAGTTGAGAATTAAATTTAGTATCCTTGCAACAATTGGTGCATTTGCCTTGATTATGCTTTATGCCTCTTGGGATTCTATCCAGATGGAAATGGCCCGAAACAATGCTGAACATACCACCGAAGAATTTGGGGAAAAATTGCAAAGCGCAACCAATGTAACGACAGATGCGTCTAACCTGGAACGATTAAACAGATGGTCCTGTGCTATTTCAATGTTTCAAGAAAAACCAATATTCGGATTCGGACCAGGAACTTATGCTTTTGAATACGCTCGCTTTCAAAGACCTGAGAACATTACTATTATTTCGACCAATTTTGGAGATGGAGGAAACGCACACAGCGAATACCTCGGTCCTCTTTCTGAGATGGGTATCTTTGGAATGGTAGCAATGTTATTGATTGTTACTACGATATTCTATCAGAGTATTAATCTTTATATTAAATGGCCTTCGGAAGAGAAAGAAATGCGGACGATTTTGCTAGCGATGATTCTTTCCCTAGTAACTTACTTTGTTCACGGAGTACTCAATAACTATTTAGACACAGATAAAGCCGCTGTTCCAATTTGGTCATTTTGTGCCGCTTTTATAGCTCTAGAAATTATTTACCAACAGAAGCTATCCGTAACGAAACCTCAATCAACCGTTAAATAATTATGAAAATCTTTCCTAAATCATTGCATTATTCTGTATTAGTACTCCTTTTTACATTTTTAGGAACAAGTCATACATTCTCTCAAAAGCAAAAAGCTTTTATTGGAATGCTAGAGTACAAAGTAAGTGCAAGAGACACGAGCATGCAAAAATTCTTACCCAGTTACTCTATGCTTATCTATACCAATGACACCATAGCTAGAAAAGAAAATGCAACGCAACAACTGGGAACACAAATCGAGATATTAAATATGTCTATGAATAAGGCATATCTATTACTGACAACTGCTGCGGGGAAATTTGCGATAAAAACAGATTTAAACAAAGCTAAAGTTGACACAACTAAATCTAGTTACACATTTAAAAAGAAGTTTTTCCGTCGGAAAATAGTGGGAATTCGAGCAAAACGAATGCTTGTCAGTCACGCATCTTTTGAACAACCTATAGAGTTTTTATACCTTAAAAAAAGAGCTAATAAATACAATAAGGTCTTCGGTGAAATTCCTGGACTAATTGTTAAATATAGTATTGTAACAGCTGATGGAATACTTGATTACGAGTTAATCAAAATAAGTGAATATACACCTAACAGAGATTTATTTGGCATCCCTTCTGATTACAAAAAAGTCAGCTTTGATGAATTCTTAGATATTGTGACTGCTCCTGAAAATGAAAGGGTAATCGAACAATAATAATTTTAGGTTTTCTCAACTAACAATTTGTTGTTTATACTTCCTAAGTTATTGCATCAAATTAGGTGCATTACTCACTATATTCGTAGAATACAGCAAAAGGAATGGCAGCAGAGAATCAATTTATAGCAAAAGGAACAAAGGATAGAAAAACGAAGGCAAAATCTTCGAAAGCTAAACCTTTTAAGAAAGAAAAAAAGCAATCCACCATTACTCTGATCAAAGAACGGTTTAATAAAAAAAAGCTTAAATCGAGTATTGGCGTGGGACTCATTCTCCTTTCCTTCTTTCTTTTAATGGCGAATTTCTCTTACCTCTTCACTTGGACAGAAGACCAAAGCCGAGTAATGGACAAAGGCTTGTTTGAATTCCTTTTCGATGGTTCGGAAAACCCTGTGAGTAATTGGATGGGGAAATTTGGAGCATGGTCGTCTCACCTACTCATTTACCGATGGTTTGGTTTAGCCTCTTTTATCATTCCATTTGCGTTGTTCATTCTAGGGTTTAAACTCTTGTTCAATACAGCAATTCTCCCTATCGGAAAAACAATGGCTGCATCTGTCTTTTCTTTAGTATGGACGAGTTTGTTCTTGGGGTTATTCGCGAATAAAGTAAGCTATATTGGAGGTGCGTTTGGATTCCAAAGCAACGAATGGTTAGGACTTGTCGTTGGTAAAATTGGGACAGTTGTTTTGATTTTTGCCCTTGGTTATTTATTCTCCGTCGTTCTCTTAAATGTACCTTTTAAAAAGTTATTTGCACTAATTGGGCTAGGAAAATCAACAAGCAGTGAATCAAATACACTTGACGAAATTGAAAAAGAAGAAGACCTTGCTGTAGAAAATAAACTCGATGCAAACTTAACAACAGATAACTTAATCGCCAAAACCGTTGATTTCAGTAAAGAAGAAGATACACTGACTGAAAGTGAATTGGAAATTAAACATGCCATCGAAATAATTGAACATAAAGAAGAAGTTACAGAAAAGGAATTGGAAATTGAAAGCGACGGAAACAGTTCTATGGAACTTGACACAGTAGTCACAGAAGATATTGTAATTGACTCTGAAGATGGAGAATTTACCGTAGAAGTTGCCAAAGCATCCGAAGACGACATGGCTCTTTCTGAAAAAGAAGTAGATAGCAAAAGGAAAGAATATGGAGAATACGACCCAACATTAGACTTATCTAGTTACGTTTTACCTTCTATCGAGTTACTGAAAGATTACGGAGTTAACAAAGGTTCGGTTACCAAAGAAGAATTGGAAGAGAACAAAAACAAGATTGTCAGTACGCTACAGAACTATAAAATTGAGATTTCTAAAATTAAAGCAACCGTTGGACCAACTGTTACTTTGTACGAAATTGTTCCTGCTCCTGGTGTTCGTATTTCGAAGATTAAGAACCTCGAAGATGACATCGCACTTTCTCTTGCTGCTTTGGGAATTAGAATCATTGCTCCAATTCCAGGAAAAGGAACCGTAGGTATTGAAGTACCGAATAGCAAACCAGAAATGGTGAGTATGCGTTCGTTGATTGCTTCGAAGAAATTTCAAGAGAGCGACGCTGAATTGCCAGTCGTAATGGGAAAAACAATTACAAATGAAACCTACACCTTCGATTTGACAAAGTCCCCTCACCTTTTGATGGCTGGTGCTACTGGACAAGGTAAATCAGTTGGTTTGAATGCTATCTTGGTTTCTTTGCTTTACAAAAAGCATCCTTCTCAAGTCAAATTCGTTTTAATTGACCCAAAGAAAGTTGAATTAACACTTTACAACAGAATAGAACGTCACTACTTGGCAAAATTACCGGATGCAGAAGAAGCAATCATTACTGACACAAGTAAGGTTGTCAATACGTTGAATTCTTTGTGTATTGAAATGGACCAACGTTATGATTTACTCAAAATAGCTCAAGTAAGGAATATTGTTGAATACAACGCAAAATTTGTCGCAAGAAAACTCAATCCTGAAAACGGGCATAGATTCCTGCCTTACATCGTTGTGTTGATTGATGAGTTTGCCGATTTAATAATGACAGCTGGTAAAGAAGTTGAACAACCAATTGCTAGAATCGCACAATTAGCAAGAGCCATTGGAATTCACTTAATTGTAGCAACACAAAGGCCTTCTGTGAATGTAATTACAGGAATGATTAAAGCCAACTTCCCTGCAAGAATGGCATTTAAGGTAATGTCTAAAATTGATTCTAGGACAATTCTTGATGCTTCTGGAGCTGACCAATTAATCGGTCGCGGAGATATGCTTGTCAGCACAGGACAAGATGTTATTCGATTGCAGTGTGGTTTTGTTGACACACCTGAGGTTGATGACATTTGTGCATTCATCGGTGGGCAAAGAGGTTATCCTGAAGCCTTACTTCTACCTGAATACGAAGGAGAATCTTCTGAAAGTGGTGGAGATATGGATGACGAAGATTTAGACAAGTTATTTGCAGATGCTGCCAGAATTGTTGTACTGCATCAGCAAGGTTCTGCAAGTCTTCTCCAAAGAAAATTAAAATTAGGCTACAACCGTGCTGGAAGAATCGTTGACCAACTAGAAGGACATGGAATTATCGGTGGTTTTAGAGGAAGTAAAGCTAGAGAAGTACTTTACGTTGATGAAGTGACTCTGGATGCTTATTTATCGAGTAAAGGAATTGTTTGATTTACAATTAATGTATAGCGGAGAATGTAAGTGAACTCTTGCCAGAATTACTGGTATTAAACTTCTCAAAAAAAAACGTTAAGAGGAAGCTCATTATACATTTTCACATTTCCGCTATACATTAAATTTTATCTTTTCTTCATCGTGTTAATATTAAACCCTAAGCCAACAGAGATCATTAACTCATCAGCTCGTCCATTAATTCTATCTAGATTAAGAACTGTTGTATTGTAGTAAGTCGCTTCAGCAAAGAAGTTGAAGAACTTCCACACATAATAAGTAACTCCAGCTTTGATTGCAAAAGATGGCTCAAAATGAAACGGATGATCTCCGTTAACATCTATATCAGCATTTAACTGACTTACCGAAAAACTTGGAGCAAAACCTAAGTAACTATCAAAATTCCCAATTGGTGCATGTAACTGAATTCCCAAAGATGCTCTAATACTATTCTTGAAAAAAGGAGAAAGTTCAGGGCTTTTTGCCCCCACCAAATAATGTGCTTCTGAACGAATACTCAGATGCTTATTCAAATATCCTTCTAACAGACCTGTTACATAATAATTAGTTGTTGTATTGTTCAACATATACGATGGAGAAAAAGTCATTGTTGACCTCATTAGTCCTGGTCTAATATACGTTTCCTGCTGTGCCGTTCCGTTTAACGCAACTAAACACAATGCGATTATCATTCCTCTTACCATAAATCTGCAATTTTATAATTAATACCAATATGAAATAATAAATGCCCTTCTAGACCTGCACCTTTGTGCTTTTCATATTCTAAATTCCCATTTCTAACTTCCGCATGAATATCTTCTCCTAAATGGATCATATATTGAGAAACAAAAGTTAAATCCATTCGCTCCGTTAAATTGTAATGAAAACCACCCCCCATTTGTATTGCTGAACTTCCTCGTGTTATAGAATTGCTTAGATTAGCATTCTCTGTCAGTTTTGTATAATCAAAACAATGAGCTGCCATGACAAATGGTTTAATTTTAGGTGTTCTTTTCTTTGTTAAGTAATACATCACACTCCAGCCGATGTGATAATCCGTCCTCGTAGAAAGCTCATTGGAAGAACCTCTAATGTAATCGGCATACCAACTGGTATTAATTCTATCAGAAAGTTGAATCATAAATTGACCACCCAACCCTGTTCCTATATTACTGAGTTCACCGCCATTAAATGTACTTATGGTAGTTCGAATTCCGGTAGAAAAAATGCCGCTTTGCGTTTTTTTGATGTTGAGTGGCTGGCTATTTCCGAAGAACGGAAACAGTACGATCACTAGGAGAGTTTTTTTCATTTTCTATAATTTTATTGGTTAGAGAGATAACGTTAAAGGATGTTAATTTATTATGCATGCCTAGCTTATTCTTGAAAAAATCATAAAACCAATTAATAAAAGACATAAAAAAAGGGATTCAAACTTACGCTTGAATCCCTTTTACTGGTTGAACTCTATTTTATTTATTACTTAAAGAAATTCACATAGGATTTCTTGGTATCAATGTGAACTTTCTCAGGAAACTCCGCATGAATTATCAATTTATTTTGGTGATGATGTTCCAATGCTTCCAGTTTTTTCCTTGCTAAAAGCATAACTGTTGAGTTTCCATGATGATCCATTTTATCTAAAATTGTCTCTCCATTAAAATCACATTGCCAGTGCGTTTCTTTACAATTTTCCTTATACGCAATTTCAACAGTTGGTACTGCATAATAATCATGCTCCCCTATTCCTTCTAAGTCAAAAAGTAATCTTAAAAAACCTCCTTCTAACACCAAGTTCTCATCAGTAATACCTAATTCATTTAAAGAAATCTTCCCAGCTGTTGGAGAGGTAAACTTCACTTGTACTTCTCCTTGATTTATTTCAATTAATTGTCCCATAGTTGTTTTTTTTACTTTAAAGATACACTTG
>DQTF01000023.1 GCA_015662935.1 Crocinitomicaceae bacterium
CTCAATTTAAAGCAGGATTAGCGTATGATTACACCGTGACAGAATTAAGGGATTACAATGCAGGAACCTACGAAGTTATGCTTTCGTATGATTTTGTATTTAATAAAAAAGGAATACGTTCCCCAAGATATTTCTAATTAGAATTTAAGATAAATAATAGCAAGATGAAAAACATCCTATTAATTAGTATTGCGATTGCAACAAGTTTTGCAGTGAATGCGCAAAGTGGAAAGTTAAAGAAAGCCGATAATTACTATAGTAAAATTGCTTATGCAAATGCGGCAGAACTATATACAGAGTTGATTGGTTCTGAAGTTGATTCTCCAAAGTTAAAATCCAAATTGGCTGACTGTTATTACCAAATGGGAGAAACAGAGAAGTCTGAAGATTATTATACACAAATGATTTCTTCTTCTGAGGCAACAAGCCAAGATGTATATAACTATGCTCAATCATTAAAAGAGAATGGTAAATATGCAGAAAGTGATAAATGGATGGATAAATTTCATTCAATGAAATCGTCTGATTTACGTGTTAAAGAATTCGTTTCAAATAAAACCTATGTTCAACAAATAGAATCTCAAGGAGCTTATTTTAAAATCAATTTATTGAAAGTGAATACGGAGTATGCTGATTTTGGTGGCTATCCTTATGGAAATGAATCTTATTTTGTCACCAACAGAAAAAAGAGAGTCTCTGTAAAACGTTTTCATACTTGGAATAACAAAAAATTCTTGGATTTGTATAAAGCTGATATTGCCACAAATGGTGAATTAGAAAATGCGAGTTTTCTATCTAGAAAAGCAAACAAGAAATTTCATGAGGGTCCTTTGTGTTTTACCAAAGATGGGAAGACTGTTTATTTCACAAGAAATAACATGAAGCATGGTAAAAAAAGAAAGGACGAACAAGGAATTCAAAACTTAAAAATCTATCGTGCTTCTATTGATGCGGATGGTAATTGGACGAATCAAGAAGAATTAGCAATTAATTCAAAAGATTATTCTGTTGGACATCCAACACTTTCTGCAGATGAAAAAACACTTTATTTCGTTTCTGACATGTCTGGCGGAATAGGAGGTTCAGATATTTACAAAATGCCGATTAATAATGATGGAACTTTTGGTAAAGCAGAGAATTTAGGAAATAAAATAAACACAGAAGGACAAGAAATGTTTCCATGGATGACTTCAGAAGGCTTGTTGTTTTTTGCTTCTGATGGACACTTAGGTTTAGGAGGTCTAGATGTTTTTGTAATGCTTCCAAATAAAGACGGTTCGTTTAAAAAGTTAATGAATGTTGGAAAGCCTGTTAACACATCGAAGGATGATTTTGCATTAATCATGAACCCGGATAACGTTTCTGGGTATGTTTCTTCTAACAGAACCACAGGAACAGGTGATGACGACATTTATTCATTTACTTTATTGAAGCCATTGAAAGTTAATCTAGCAATGAAAGGAATCGTTGCAGATAAGCGAAGTAAGGCGATTATTCCAGGTGCAAAAGTTGATTTAATTGATGCAAGTGGAAACATTGTTGCATCAACAACAGCGAACGATAAAGGAGAATTTGAATTCCCTTTAGAACCAGATTTAGACTACTCAGTAGCTGCACATAAAGATGATTATTTTGATGATTCACAAACGGTATCAACAAAAAACCTAGCAGATGGTGTAGAATTAATAGAACAAGATTTAGCTTTAGAAAAAGATCCTGGACTGTCTTTATACGCATTGGTGACAGATAAGAAAACAGGGGCTCCTTTAGAGAATGTTACCATGACTATTTTGGATAACATGACGGGTAAAACAGAAACTGTTACTACCTCTTCAACAGGAGATTTTAGAAAAGCCTTGATGGATAAAAAACTCGATGACAGAGGAAGTTATAACATCACATTACAAAAAGAAGGTTACTTTACAAAAGTAGTAACTTATAACACAGCTTTTGATCACGAAGGACAATACGATGTTCATGCAAATTTAGATTTAGGGATGGATCCAGAGGTTCAAGATTTGGCTGATTTAATTGAAATCAATCCAATTAACTTTGACTTGAACAAATATAAAATTCGTCCAGATGCAGCAATAGAATTGGATAAAATCGTTGTAGTGATGAATAAGTATCCTGGCTTGGTAGTTGAGTTAGGATCTCATACAGATTGTAGAGCATCTAGAGCTTATAACAGAAAATTATCAGACAGAAGAGCAAAAGCTTCAGCAACTTATATTAAGTCCAAAATCACCAATCCTGAGCGTATTTATGGAAAAGGATATGGAGAATCTAAACTGTTGAACGGTTGTGAATGTGAAGGTCGTGTGAAATCTGATTGTTCAGAAGAAGAACATGAAAAGAACAGAAGAACAGAGTTTAAAGTAATTTCTATTGGAAACGATGACGTAAAAGTTAAAAACAACAGTACAGACTCTTTCGATAAATAATAATAATTGGTTTTTAAAAAGGCTCATTCAATTTAGAATGAGCCTTTTTTGGCTTTAAACGGTTCTATTGTAACATTCTTCTTATTTTTGAACAATATTTATTATTTCAGATGAAAAGAGAAAAAATTGCAGATATTCTGAGTGCTTCAGAAATTGGAAAAACAGTATTGGTAAAAGGTTGGGTACGAGCATTCCGTAGCAATCGTTTTATTCAAGTAAACGATGGTTCTACCATTAAAAACATTCAAGCTGTTGTTGATTTTGAGAATTTTGACGAGGCAATTTTAAAGCGTGTAACAACGGCTTCTGCTGTTGCTATCACGGGTGAATTAGTAGAATCAATGGGTGCAGGACAAACTGTAGAAATCCAAGTGAGTAATATTGAAATTCTCGGTGATGCTAATCCTGATGATGTGCAAAAGACGGTAATGCAACCTAAAAAGCATAGCTTAGAGTTTTTAAGAGAACAAGCGCATTTGCGTTTCAGAACAAATACATTTGGAGCCGTTTTTAGAATTAGACACGCAGTTTCTTTTGCCATTCATAAATATTTTAATGACAAAGGATTCAACTATTTGCATACGCCAATTATTACAGGTTCTGATGCAGAAGGAGCAGGTGAAATGTTTCGCGTTTCTACCTTAGACGCACAGAATCCACCGTTGAATGATGAAGGAAAGGTTGATTTTAGTCAAGATTTCTTCTCAAAACCAGTTAACTTAACAGTGTCAGGTCAACTAGAAGCGGAGTTAGCAGCTTTGGCATTGGGACAAGTTTATACATTTGGTCCAACATTTAGAGCGGAAAACTCCAACACTTCTCGTCACTTGGCAGAATTTTGGATGATAGAACCCGAAGTTGCATTCAACGATTTGAATGACAATATGGACTTGACCGAAAATTTTCTAAAATACATTTGTCAATACATTCTAGATAATTGTAAAGACGATCTTCAATTTTTAAACGATAGAGAGGAGAAAGAGCAACAGTCAAAACCAAAATTAGAACGCAACGAATTAACACTAATTGAACGTTTGAAGTTCGTAACTGAGAATGATTTTATTCGATTGACCTATACTGAAGCGATTGATGTTCTTAGAAATTCTAAACCATTTAAGAAAAAGAAATTTAAGTACGATGTTGCTTGGGGAGTTGATCTTCACAGTGAGCACGAGAGGTACTTAGTAGAAAAGAAATATAAGTGCCCAGTCATTTTAACGGACTATCCTGCAGAAATAAAAGCCTTTTATATGCGTCAGAATGATGACGGGAAAACGGTTGCTGCAATGGATGTTTTATTTCCAGGAATTGGAGAAATTGTCGGAGGTTCTCAAAGAGAAGAACGATTAGATATTCTTAAAAAGAAATTTGCTGATTTTGACATTCCAGAAGAGGATTTAGATTGGTACATCGACACACGTAAATTTGGTACAGTTCCTCATGCAGGTTTCGGATTAGGTTTTGAAAGAATGGTGATGTTCGTAACAGGAATGACTAACATCCGAGATGTAATACCTTTTCCAAGAACACCTGGAAGCGCTTCATTTTAATTAGTTGAAGAAAAAGTAGTATTTTAGTAAGCACAGAATAATCAAAACACAATGGCATTAAAACAATTTTTTTCACAGAAGATGGATCAACGTCTTTCTCCACAACAGATTCAATTGATGAAGTTGTTGCAAGTGCCAACAATGGAACTTGAAACAAGAATCAAACAAGAAATAGAGGAGAATCCTGCATTAGAAGAAGGTGCGGAAGAGAAAGATGACGAAGAGATTGAAGAGCAAGAAGAAGAGGTTGTTGAAGAAGATTTTAACATTGAAGATTATTTAGCAGACGATGCAGATTACAAAACGCAAGTCAACAATAAAAGTAAAGATGATGAAGAAAAAGTAATCCCTCTTTCTGGAGATAAATCTTTTCACGAACGTTTAACTACGCAATTACACATGCGCAAACTTTCTGATGAGCAATTCGTCATTGCGGATACATTAATTGGAAATTTAGATGAATCAGGGTATCTAAACAGAGAAATTGAAGCCATTGTTGACGATTTAGCATTCTCTTATAATATCACAACGACAGAAGAGGAAGTGATTGAAATTCTCCGTATGATTCAAGAAATGGATCCTGCAGGTGTCGGCGCAAGAGATTTGAGAGAATGTTTGCTCTTGCAAATTGATAGAAAGCAAGACGGTGACATCAGTCGTTATACTGCAAAAAAAATATTAGAAGATCATTTTGAAGAGTTCACAAAGAAGCACTACAAAAAGATCATGAAGAATTTGGAAATCAGTGAGGACAACTTAAAAGACGCGATTGAAGAAATCGTTAAGTTAAACCCAAAACCAGGAGGTTCCATGAAAGAAGCGGCTGGTAATTACCAACAGATTGTCCCCGATTTTGAAATCATTGAAAATGAAGGGAAATTGAGCCTTACGATTAATGGTAGAAATGCTCCTCAATTAAAAGTGAGTAGAACCTATAAAAATATGCTTCGAGCTTATGCTGAAGGTGCAAAATCAACAAAATCAGATAAAGAAGCATTAACTTTCATTAAACAGAAATTAGACGGTGCAAAATGGTTCATCGACGCGATTAAGCAACGACAAAACACTTTGTTATTGACAATGGATGCAATAATGAATTACCAAAAAGCTTATTTCTTAACAGGAGATGAAACAAAGCTTCGTCCAATGATATTGAAAGACATAGCTGAGATTGTAAGCTTAGATATATCTACGATATCACGTGTTGCAAATAGTAAGCATGTGCAAACAGAACAAGGGATTATCTCCTTAAAATATTTCTTTTCA
>DQTF01000053.1 GCA_015662935.1 Crocinitomicaceae bacterium
ATCACTGGTTCTGGAATGAAAGAAGTGCCTTCAACAATCGAATCTGATATTGATGAGTTTTGGGTGTTTGATACAGACATTCAATTGGCATCGAAGAAATATCGTTCTGATAAAAGAGAAGTAAAGATTGGAAATACCATCATCGGTGGGAATACAAAATCAACCATTCTCATTGGTGGACCTTGTTCCGTTGAGTCAGAAGAGCAAATTCGTCAGTCGGCAGAATTAATCAAAGGAATGGGATTGACAACATTGCGTGGAGGTTGCTATAAACCAAGAACGAGCCCATATTCTTTTCAAGGAATGGGATTGGATGGTTTGAAGTTGTTGGCAAAGATGCGTGAAGAATACGGAGTGAATGTTATTACAGAAGCACGAGATGCTACGCATATTGATGAAATTATTGAGTACTCTGATGTGATTCAAGTTGGAGCAAAAGCAATGTACGATCAAGGGATTTTGCGTGCATGTGCAAAAACAAATAAGCCAGTACTTATTAAAAGAGGATTCGGAACAACTTTAAAAGAATTTGTGCAAGCAGCAGAATTCGTACTTTCTGGAGGTAATGAAAATGTTATTTTGTGCGAAAGAGGTTTGAGAACCTTTGAAACAAACACTCGTTTTACCTTAGATTTATGCGGAGTTGCTTGGTTGCAAGAACACACGAATTTACCAATTGTATTAGATCCAAGTCATGCAATGGGATATGCTTACGGAGTTCCTGTTCTTTCTAGAGCTTGCGTAGCAATGGGAATAGATGGATTGATTATCGAGGCACATCCTAATCCTAAAGTGGCAAAATCGGATGCATCACAACAGTTGAATTTTGATGAATTCAAGCAATTACTAACAAGTTTACAACCAGTTGCAGAAGCAGTTGGATATAAGATGGTTTAATGTATTTAGAAGAAAACATAAAAGGATTATGCGATAAATTCGGGTTGGATTACCTCGAGTTTTTGAGTGACATTGACATTGATTCAGTAGATGAGATGACAGTAGCTGACCTAGAAGTTATTTGCGAAGAATATGATACGGATATGCATTCTTTGCTGTTTGTTCACACTTTTAAAACCAATCATTTAAAACCAAAAATTGACAAAATTAAGTTGCTTGTAATTGATGTTGATGGTGTAATGACTGACGGAGGGATGTATTTCACAGAAAGTGGAGATCAGTTCAAGAAGTTCAATACAAAAGATGGAATGGCTATCATTCATTTGACAAAGAATGATTTTCAAGTAGCAATAATCTCTTCAGGTTTTAAAGGAGAAGCTGTTGCAACTAGAGCTGAAATGCTAGGAATACAAAATTGTATTGTGAGTAGAACCCCAAAAATGGAAACACTTAGTGCATTGTGTATGGATTTAGATATTACACTAGAAAATGTTGCGATGATAGGTGATGATATCAATGATTTAGAGGTCATGAAGAAAATTGGTTTGGCTGCTTGTCCAAAAGATGCTGTGAATGTTGTGAAATCAAACGTTCAAATTATATTAAATAAGAAAGGTGGAGACGGATGTGTTCGTGAGTTCATTGACGAATACTTACTTGATGCACCAATAAAATAAGAGTATGAATACAATTAAATTAGGCGTAATTAGAGAAGGGAAAGTTCCACCAGACAAACGGGTGCCCTTAACACCAAAGCAATGCAAGAATTTAGAGGCTGTTTATCCGAATGTAAAGATAACGGTTCAGCCAAGTCCAATTAGGGCTTATTCTGACCAACAATATTTAGATCAAGGAATCCACATGGATGAAGATTTAACAAGCTGTGACATCATCATTGGGGTAAAAGAAGTGAATGAAGAAGATTTAATTCCGAATAAGAAATTCATGTTCTTTTCGCATACCTATAAAAAGCAACCTTACAACCGCGATTTACTCAATGCAATTTTAGACAAAAAAATCCAGTTGATTGATTACGAGGTTCTCAAGAATAAAAGCGGAAGAAGAATCATTGGTTTTGGTCGTTATGCTGGAATTGTAGGTTGTTACAATGCTTTCTTAACTTATGGATTGAAACACAAGTTGTTTTCTCTAAAAGCTGCGAATAAATGTGCGGATAGAAAAGAAGTAGAAGAAGAATTAAAGAAGGTTGTTCTCCCAAAGGATACTAAAATTGTTTTATCAGGATTCGGTAGAGTAGGACATGGAGCAAGAGAGATTTTGGATTTGTTACCTATCAAAGAAGTTTCGCCGGAAGAATTTCTAGAAAATGACTTTGATCAAGCAGTTTATACACAACTAGAAGTCGGAGACTATTATGAACGCAGAGATGGTGGAGAATTTGTGAAACAAGATTTTTACAATGATGCTGCATCTTTTAAGTCAACTTTTTCGCGTTATTTGAGTGTTGCAAATATGTACATCCCTTGCCATTATTGGAGTAGCAAAGCAGATTTTATTTTTACAAGAGAAGATTTAAAAGCTGAGAATGTGAAACTTTCAGTGGTAGCAGATATTTCTTGTGATATAGATGGTCCTATCGCATGTACACTTCGTCCAAGCAAAATTGCCGATCCAATTTATGGTTATAATCTTTCTTCAGAATCAGAAGATGACTTTATGAAAGAGAATGTCATTGCTGTAATGGCAGTAGATAATTTGCCTTGCGAATTACCATTAGATGCATCCGAAGATTTTGGTAAAGAATTAATGAAAGAAGTTTTTCCCTCTTTATTTTTAGAAGATACAGATTTGATTATTGCGAGAGGTAGTGAAACAACATTGGATGGCGAATTGTCAGAGTATTTTTCTTTTTTGACTGATTACGTTGCAGGAAAAGAGTAGAACGAATATTTGTGTATGAAAAAAGGAGATAAAAAAGTAATTAGAGGTTGGGTTTTTTATGACTGGGCAAACTCAGTTTATAATTTAGTTATTGCATCTGCGATCTTTCCAATTTTCTATAATAACATTACAACAAATCGTTTTCTTTCAGATAACAATTTAGAGACTCTTCCTGAAGGAATGGAAGTTACAGTTGAGTTTTTTGGTGCAACTATATCATCTTCTGTATTGATGTCCTTTGTTTTGTCTGCATCATTTTTGGTGGTCTCAATTCTCTCTCCGATGCTTTCTGGAGTTGCTGATGTATCAGGAAGTAAAAAGCGTTTCATGCAATTTTTCAATTACATGGGAGCAACAGCTTGTATTTCTCTTTTTTGGTTTCAAGATGTTCCGATTGAGGTTGGAATTCTTTCTATTTTTATCGCTTCCATTGGTTTTTGGAATAGTTTGGTCTTTTATAATGCGTATTTACCAGAAATTGCAGAACCTAAAGATCACGACAGAATTTCTGCAAGAGGTTTTTCTATGGGATATTTAGGAAGTATGATTCTCTTAGTAATTTGCCTTGGAATTGTCATGTTTACAGGCGAAAATGGTTCTAATACATCTTGGTCGTTTGTTTTAGTTGGTATTTGGTGGTTCTCTTTTAGTCAGATAACTTACAAGGTATTACCGAATAATGTTTACGGCAAGAAGAAAGAAAAAGGTGCAGTTTGGAAAGGATTTAAAGAACTTCAGAAGGTGTTTAAAGAGTTTGCAAAAACGAAGCGTTTAAAACGATATTTAGCTGCATTTTTCTTTTTCAACACAGGGGTTCAAACAGTGATGATTATGGCTGTATATTTTGCAGATAAAGAAATTGAATGGCCAGAAGATGATGGAGGAGCAGGGTTAATTGTTTCCATACTACTCATTCAGGTTTTAGGTGCTTTAGGTGCATTTTTAATGTCTAAAGTTTCACAGAGAATAGGAAATATTAAGACATTGAGTATTTCTGTTTCTATTTGGGTATTGATTTGTGTTGCTGCATATTTCGTGAAAACACCAACTGATTTTTACATGTTAGCAGCAGCTGTTGGTTTAGTTATGGGAGGGGTGCAAGCAATTGCTCGATCAACTTATTCTAAGTTTTTACCAGAAACGACGGATCATGCAAGTTATTTTTCTTTCTATGATGTAACAGAGAAAGTGGGGATGGTAGTCGGAACTTTTAGCTTTGGTTTTTTACAATTGTGGTTAGGTTCAATACGATATTCTGTAGTTTCAGTTGCTGCTTTTTTCTTTATAGGACTTATTTTACTATTTTTAGTTCCAAAGGAAGAAACTCTTCCGATTGCAAAAACCGCTAAATAAATTAGTTATGCCATTAGATCAACAAGAAGTAACCGTTTCAGAAACAGGAAAAACAAGAGCAATAATTGCTCACATCACCATCATTGGTTGGATAATTGCGTTAGTGCAAAACAGCAATGATAAGGACGAATTTGCAAGTTTTTACATACGCCAAATGTTAGGTTTAATAATTATTGCCGTAGGAGGGTCTATTGCAGGTGCATTTATTCCTTATATAGGTTGGATAATAACTTGGGCTGTTCAAATAGGTGCTCTTGTGATTTGGGTTTTAAGTCTCATGGGAGCAATTAACGGTAAGAAAGAATTAACACCAGCTATTGGACAAATGTTTCAAGATTGGTTCAAAGGAATGTAAAACAAATTGAAAAATTCAAAAAAAAGCCTTGCAAATTACTGCAAGGCTTTTTTTAATCTGATATTGATTTATTCTACTTCTTAAAAAATGGAAGTTTTACAATTTTTGCTTTCAATTGTTTGTTTCTGACAGCAATGAAAATTTCTCCGTCAACTAAAGCGAGTTCCTTTTTAACATACCCTAAACCAATTGCTTTTTCTACAGAAGGTCCCATGGTTCCTGAAGTCACTCTTCCAATAACACCTCCATCCTTATCAACAATTTCATAATCATGA
>DQTF01000265.1 GCA_015662935.1 Crocinitomicaceae bacterium
GAAAAACAGGCGGAGTTGTAGAAGCTCTATCAGCTACTTCCATAGATCCTTTGTTAGAACCGAATCCAATTCTTAAAGAAGCTCTGTATGCAGTTTCTGCATCTACAAAGTACTTACCAATAATTGTTTGGTTAGTTGTTAAGTAATTCCATGTTGGAGCATTGTTTAATCCGTTTCCTCCGATGAAGTTACCGAAATAATTTAAAAATGGTGTAGCGTCAATGCTAATTGCCCAATCACCAGCTTCTGGTAAATAAGCTTCACCTTTCTTAGATGTTAAATCTTGAGCAAATAAAGAAGTACTACCAAGTACTACTGCTACTGCTAAAATTGACTTTTTCATAAAAATTTAATTTTTGGTTTATGTAAAGATACTCATCTTTTTTGGAAAGGTTTCAAAAAAAAAGCACACATTTCATGGTTGATAACGTTAAATATTTGTTAACACTAGTAATTGTAAGGGATTGCTAGTGTTTCCATTTTGATAAATTTGTTGATAAAGTTATCATGTGGTTGTACCCAGCTCTCGAATAAATGACAAATCCGTAGTCTAAACTGAATTTAGAAAAGTGAAATCCAGTTCCAAAAGAGAAACCTGCAATGCCAGGACGTGATGCTAGCGCAAGTTCTTTTCTTCTGTAATAATCAAAGCCAACACGGAGGTCTATATTTTTTGAAACAAGAATTTCTAACTGGTAGGTAAAGTGATTAGCTAGTTTTTCAAAGAACCCGGCTCTTTTAACTGGGATGGTGTCTCCTGTTAATGGGTCTACTGTTGGTTTTAAATTTGGGTCTTGGTAGGTAATATCCCATCTGTTTAAATGATGCGCCAATAAGGATATTCTAAAAGGTGCGTGTTTTAACTTATATGAAGTTGCCATTTGGAGTTCAATAGGCAGAAGAGATTTGTTTCCTTTGACGTAGCTCTTGAATTCGTATCCAATATTCTTTGCTAATAAAGTGACTAAAAATTCTTTGTCCTTATTATAATAGGTTCCTGCAAAATCAACAGAAGCGCCAAACGCATTGTAAATTTCTAATTGTGAGTATAGGAAATTGATGTCTGCGCCGATAGATAGCCGCTCGTTAATCTGTTTTCCTATTGCTCCTCCGAGAATTAATTCTATCGGTCGGAATGTACCTTCATTAATTCCTGCAATGTTGGTTCGTTGCATTTTGCCATAGTTCACATATTTAATGTAAGCTGCTAATGTTCCGATGTTTTTAGTGTTTATTCCGTAAGAAAGCATTCCATAGTTCGTTCTCCCTGCAAGAAATGAAGAGCTAAAACTCATGACTTTATGCATTTCGGGATTTAGCAATGATGGGTTACTTACTCCCATGTTAATGTCTTTATCCATAATGGAAATAAAATCGCCTCCTAGTCCTGCAGAACGAGCGTTATATGAAAGGTCTAAAAGTTGAAAAGACGTCGTTCCTCCAGTTTGTGCAAGTCCAATAGAGCTTGTAAGAATAAGTATTGATAGAAGAAATGTTTTCATTGTTAGTTTTAACGCAAAGTAGTCTTACTTATTATATATTATACTCTCTTTCCTAATTCAATGACTTCGAGGTCGTGAATTTTGTCTTTTGTAATGGAAAAACGCAAAAGTGTTTTTACCTGATGAAATCCTTTGTAGCCACAAGCACCTGGATTCATCCAAAGCATATCAAATTGTGTATCCATTTTGACTAAACAAATGTGAGAATGACCACAAATAAAAAGATTGGGTGATTTTTTCTTTAATCGCTCATGTGCTTTTTGATAATACTTACCAGGTTTTCCGGCAATGTGCGTTATGAGAACATCTACTTCTTCGCAAGTGAACTCTTCAAATTCATTGAACTCTGCCCGAAGTTCTGCTCCATCAATGTTGCCAAAGACTGCGCGTAATGGTTTGAATTTTTTCAACTCATCCGTCACTTCAACGGTTCCGATGTCTCCCGCGTGCCAAATTTCATCAACATCTTTAAAATAGTCGTAAATTTTTGGATCAACGAAACCATGAGTGTCAGAAAGTAGACCGATTCTTTTCATGCATTTCTTTTTTGGAAGAATTCAAAAAGTAACATGTTGGCAACTAATAATGTGAAGTTGTAAAGAACGTCTTCAAAAGGTATAGTTCCTATTCTCCCAGTAATTATCTGTGACTCATTGTACCATACGACAGGTTCTTCAGTGATTGCTCCTGTGAGAATTCCATTCATAATAAAGAATGGAACAAAGCAAATGACAAACGCAAGTGGTATTTTAGTGTATTTTTTTTGAGAAGCAAGCCAAGTGAGAATGATGGATGAGGAAATGACAACGCTTAAGGTGTAGTAACCTGGAGTATCAATTAAAGAAATAAAAATAGCATATAGAGGAATGGCAAAAAGAAACAGTTTGTTGAATAAGTTCAACGGGTAGCTTTTGAAATAATACTTGACAACTTCATAGATAAACGTACAAGCAAAAGGGATGATGATAAAGAAGAGAATTTCTTCGATAGGTAAATTAAAAACTTTAATTCCTGTGATATAGTCTTCATTAAATCCCCAGAATCTCCATTCTGTAAAAAGTGAATCCCAGATTAAAAAAGGAATTGCAATTATCAATGCAGAAATCAGTGCATTCTTCCAAGACTTGAAGTAATACACTTTGCTCTCGAAACTTAAAACGACAGGAAAGAACAAGGTAGCAAAATCAATGAGTAAGTAGGTCCACTTCATTCTGTCCAATATTTTTTAGGAACATAAAGTAACCCAAAGCATTTTCCATCCTCTTTTTCTGACTTTTCATGATGAACACGATGCGCTTTCTTAACAGCATCAAAATAGTTACCTTTTGCATTGTCTAACCAGTCAAATCTACGGTGAATCAATACTTCATGGAATAGGAAATACATGATGCCATAAAGAGCAATACCAAAACCTATTGCTATAGATAGAATGGAGCCAAAAATAAATCCGAGCATAATGCATTGCCACGATGGAATTGCAAAAATGAGAAAAAACCAATCGTTCTTTTGAAAAAACTTACCAGTAGGTTGGTGATGATCACGATGAACAGACCAAAGTGCTCCATGCATGAGGTATTTGTGTGCAGACCATGCAATTAATTCCATGCAAAGAAAAGCTCCAATAAAACCTATGGCAAATATCATATTGTAAAATTAAGAATTAAGAAGTGAGAACATGGTTAAAAGTCTTATAACTTTAAATCATATTTAAAGAATTCTTAATATAAGATTTTGCATAGAGCAGTGCTTTGGTTCTATCAGGCACACGGATTCGCCCTTGCATTAATTCTGCAGTTGATTTGTTCTTGATTTTCTTTAGCAACGAGGTGTAATAAACATAA
>DQTF01000197.1 GCA_015662935.1 Crocinitomicaceae bacterium
AGTTTTTATGACTATTCCCAATGTACAGCACCAATGTTTGCTTTCGTAAATATCGATGCAAAACAAAAACTCAGGAAAGGTACAACCTATAAAATAAACAGTCAAAATAAAAATACAATTAATGGGAGGGTGTACTTCCGTACAGCAGCTAAGATACAAGATTTAACTAAGTCAATTTATTCAATTGAAAATTCATTTCTACTGAGCGATGATAGTATGGTAGCAGAAAAAGATGCGTTTTATGAATTCTTTATCAGCTATGATATTGCAGTTCCGAAGTCTAAACTTGTGAACTTTAAGTTAGAAGAACTATAACCTCTATTTTCAATCAATTGATTATATTTATAGCTTTTATAAAACAAAGTTATAGATACCTTATGAGCATTTCAAATTTTCTAAAAAAGAATTGGCAACACTTTGCTGTTATTGCAGTGTTTTTTATTCTAATGTTTACTTTTTTCTCGCCTGAGTTTGATGGTTATTCTCTCAAACAGCATGATGTTGAGCAATTCAAAGGAATGTCAAACGAAGTCGCACATCATAGAGAGAAGTTTGATGAAGAACCACTCTGGACAAATGCAATGTTCGGAGGAATGCCAGCAACACAGATTTCTGTCTTATATAATGGGAATATTTTTCAAAAAATCATCATTGGTTTTATGAATTTTATAGGAGTACCAGCTGGTATATTCTTATTGCACTTACTTGGCTTCTATATTCTTGCTTTATGCTTAAAAATCAAACCTATTGTAGGTTTTATTGGTGCTGTAGCTTTTGCTTTTGCAACCTATGAAATTGTTATTATCCAAGCGGGACACAATTCAAAGGCAACAACTGTAGCGTTGATGGCACCTTTGTTAGGAGCATTCATAATGACTTATCGATCCAATTGGAAATGGGGCGTTTTACTTTCGGGATTGTTTATGAGTTTTATGCTCGCAAGTAATCACTTGCAAGTAACTTATTATTTAGGTGTCCTGTTGCTAGGTCTTGGTTTTTACGAGTTGTTCAAAGCGGTTAAAGCAAAAAAAATAAAGCACTTTGCTATTGTCAGTGGTTCATTAATTGCTGTCTATCTGCTTGCATTATTTATCAATTATGGAAACCTTACCTTAACCAATGACTACGCAAAGCATACCATTCGGGGTGGAAATGATATCTCTATTAATCCTGACGGAACAACTGCCACTAAAAACACCGCAGGTCTAGACAAAGATTATATCACAACTTGGAGTTATGGTGTTGGAGAGTCATTCACGCTGTTATCTCCTTATGTAAAAGGTTCTCAATCCATTGCTTTGGGCAATTCTAACTTCGCAGAAATGGTGCAAAATTCTGACCGTTCAAGAAAAGAAATACAAGAAGTTCTTTCTGCTCCTTATGGTGTTTATTGGGGAGAACAACCTGCTGTTGGTGGTCCAACCTATGTAGGTATTGTTATGCTAATTATTATGGTTCTTGGTTTAGTGTTTTTAGAAGATAAACGCAAATGGGTGTTCTTTGGTGTCGGAATTCTCGCACTTATGCTCTCATGGGGTAAGAATTTTATGGGGCTTACAGAATTCTTCATTGATTACATTCCAGGTTACAATAAATTCAGAACAGTGACCATTATTATGGTGCTGATAGAGTTGATAGTACCGCTAATTGCTGTATTGTTCTTAGATATGCTTTTCAAAAAAAGAGAAGAATTAAAACCTAAAAAGAAAGTATTTTTAATCACTGCTGGAGTATTAATGATTTTCTTAATAGGGCTAAAATTTGTTGGACTAGGAGATAATTATTCTTCAAGTAAAGAAAGAGATAATATTGCTCAAATTGAAGAGAATGTTAAGAAGCAACTAGTAGCGTTGACACCGGAGCAACTTGCTCAGAATAAAATTGATTTGAATAACCCTCAACAAATTGAAGCGATAGTTAGCGGTGAAATTGACCGAGCAGAAACACAATTAACAGCTGTAAAAAAGGTTCGACAAGAAATTTATCATAGCTCAATGAATCGTTCTATTCTATTTGCAATTTTTACATTGATTGCAATAGGTCTTTATTTCTTCACCACAATTCCAACGATGGTGGTTGTTGCAGGAATAGCTGTTCTCGTACTGGCAGATTTAGTTCCTGTAGGAAGAAATTATTTGAATGCAGACGAGGACGAAAGAACACATAAACTAAAGCATTGGATGCCCAAAGAAGAAGTTGCTTATCCAATTTCTACCATGATGGCAGATTTGCAAATAATGGAGTCTGAAGTCAAAGATCCAACTATTCTTAAAGCAGTCGAGAATGGAGAAAAACTAGGGAAGTCGAAAGCATCTGAATTAGAATTCTCTGGCGTTGCCAAAAGAAGAGTCATTGAGTCGTATAAATTTTCTGAACTAAATTTTGCAACCAATTACAGAGTGTTCACTTATAACAATCCTTGGGGTAGTTCACGCGCTTCGTATTTTCACAAAAATTTAGGAGGTTATCACGGAGCAAAATTGCGAAACATTCAAAATTTATTTGAATTCCAAATGGCGAATGGCAACAACAAAGTATTTGACATACTAAACGTTAAGTATTTTATTCAAGGAGAAAACATGCGACCTAATCCTTCAGTAATTGGAAATGTATGGTTTGTGAAGAACATTAAAGAGAAGGAATCACCAAATGATGAGATTCGCGCATTGGGAGTTGAGTTCAAAATTGAAAATGTGAGTTCTGGTAAACTTTTAGTCAATGATGAAGAGGTTAAATCAGCAACTGTATTTGGTCAAGAGAAAATGAAATATTTGCTGTCAAATAATGATACGGTAGATGTTCAATTATCGAATGGCTTATCGAAAGGAATGGAAGTGTTTATGGTGATGGATGCACATCAAAAAACAAATCTAGTGCCTGCGATTACACTTCAAATGGATACAGCACAATCTTTTACAAAACTCGTTTCCATCACTGCAATGGATGATTTTTCTCCAAGAACGGAAGCAGTGATGTTGAAGTCTGAAGCTGCTAAATTGACAAAGAAGCAATATTCTGGTGAAGGTCAAGCAAAAATGAGTTTGTACAAACCCAACCAAATTGATTTTGAAATAGAATTAGCCGATAAACAATTAGCAGTCTTCTCTGAAATCTATTACCCTTACGGATGGAAAGCATTCGTGGACGGGAAGGAGCAAGAAATTTTAAAGGTCGATTACATTCTTCGAGGTTTAGAATTGGAGAAAGGAAAGCATAAAGTTTCATTTGTTTATTTTGTTCCAAAATATAAAACGGCATCGATCATGGCAGTTGCAGGCACCATCATTCTTCTTTTACTATTTGGTTGGATGATTTTCAAAGAGTTTAAATTAAAGAAAGAAGCATAATGTCACCATCATTTTTTAGAGCTATTGTTTATCCACTGGTTACTTTTCGACCGACTTATCTTCTAGGAATGGTTTTCGTTCGGTTGGCTAGAAAGCAAAAAGAGAAGAAGGTTGTTTCCAAAAGAGAACTTGTTCAAATCCATAATTTTATGGGGTCCATTAAAATGGAAGTGGACAAGAATAGTTACATGGGAGGAACAATTTACTGGTGTGGTTTTCATCACTTAAGCGATTTGCTATACCTGCGTTCTTTCTTAAAAGAAGACATGACTTTTGTAGATGTTGGAGCCAATCAAGGAGAATTTACTTTGTTCGCCGCAAAAAAACTGTCAAAAGGAAAAGTAATTGCATTTGAACCAACTCCTTATCAATTAGGTTTACTGAAGAAAAACATACTATTAAATGATTTTCAAAATGTAGACGTTAATGAATACGGATTATTAGACAAAGAAGGGGAATTCAATATTTACACAACCTATGAAACAGAGTTGCACAGCGGCCAACATGAAGGTTTGTCATCAATTTTTAAAAGTGAAACTCGACAAGAAGTAGAAGCAACGGTACAACTAAAAGTTTTCGATGAGGAGTATTTTGATTCATTAGAACGACTTGATTTTGTTAAAATTGATATTGAAGGTGCTGAACTTCCAGCTATGAGAGGAATGGTAAAAACATTGAAGAAGTTTAAACCGCAATTATTAATTGAAATGAATAAGGCAACTTTCGAGGATGCTGGATATTCCATGCAAGAAGTACTTGATTTCCTTTCTGAGCTAAACTATAAACCTTACAATTTATACAGAGGAAGGATATATGCTGTGGAATCCGAAAAATTAAAAGATTTAAGCAACGTAATATTCAAGTAATCATTGAAGAAAGTATTATTCATAGCGTATTGGTACCCGAATAGTCGAAATTCTCACAAAGGTATTTTTATACAAAACCATGCGTCTTGTTTGAATTTAACTTGTGACTTGCAAATTATTGATTTTTCAATAGAGAATGGAAAAACCTGGTATAAGAAAGATGTTTTTGAGTCCTGTGATAGTGATTTGAATACATTGCACATTCATATTCAAAGTAAATGGTATAAGTTCTTGTATTATTCTTTTTGGTTTCAATTTTTTACATTAAAATTGGCACTAAAAAAGAATGGAATTAATCCAAAAGACTTTGACTTATTTGTGTCGAATGTTTTATTTCCTAGTGGTATTCTTTCATGGATGCTTGCTAAGAAGTACAAAAAGAAATTGTACCATCTAGAACATTGGTCGGGAATTAAAAAGTTTTTAAACAGTGATTTTCACAAAAGAAAGGGTCGAAAGGCTTTGAAGTACATGACAAAAATTGGTGTTGTCTCTGAAATTTTGAAGAAAGAATTAACAACAGAACAACTTGATTCAAAAATAAGTATTGTTCCAAATGTCGTTCGTAGTAATTTCAGTTATTTGAAAAAGGAGAAAGCAGAGAACACTTACCGTTTTCTCGCAATTGCTAATTGGAGAAGACCTAAAAACCCATTTTTATTTCTTGATGCATTGAAAGTAATCACCGAGAATAATCCTGACAAAATTTTTGAGGTAGAATTGATTGGAGAAGGTGAACAGTTACAAGAAATTAAGTCTAGGAATTACCCCTTTCAAATAACGTATGTTGGTAATGTACCCAATGCAGAATTAACGAATCATTTTCAACAAGCAGACTTCTTTTTACACGGTTCTGATTTTGAAACTTTTTCCGTTGTAACAATCGAAGCTTTGTTGACAGGAACTCCTGTGATTGGAAGTCCAGTTGGTGTTATTCCTGAAGTAATCAATGATGCGAATGGAATCGTTTGTGAAAATTCTACAAAAAGTTGGTCAAAAGGAATAGAGGATGCAATAAATACTGAATTTAATCATTTTGAAATTGCAGAAAATAGCAAAGACATTTATTCTGAGGAAAGAATAACAGCCATACTAAAATCATTTATTGAAGAATAAAGCTTAATTCAATGGGAATAATCGAAAATCAAAGTAAAAATAACCTAGTGATTCTTGTCCTAGCTGTGCTTTTTGGTGCTTTGAATAATATGATTCTTTTTCCAACGGCTCTTTCTAAAGAAGAATGGGGGATAATTCGTTTTCTCCCAACCTTAGCAATTATAGGTAGTAATCTCGCCTTATTCGGAACTCCACAAATTCTGTTAAAATTTATGCCTTCTTATAAGGATGATTCTAATCAGAATGGTGGACTTCTTCGCTTTAACCTTTTGCTAGGTAGTGTAGGACTATTATTGATGATTGCTCTTTTGATCTTTTTTAAGAACGGTATAGGAGAGGTTTATGAAGAAAATGCATCACGATTAAATGATTACTACATTTATATTTTTCCATTGTTAATTTTGTCTTTTTTGACGGAGATATTAAGTGCTTTCGCAAGGGCTCATTTCCATTCTGTATTTCAACTATTCTTAAAGGAGATTGTGCATCGGATAGTTCAAGCATTCTTACTCGTTCTACTGATTGTTAAAGTCATTGATTTCAACTTATTCATTCTTTTGTTTTCATTTTCTTTATCAATTAATGTTGTCTTTTTGCTCAATTCTTTAAAGAAAAAGAATATTTTAGACCTTCAGAAGGTTTCTCTTCCTAAGAAAGAGAAACAGGAAATATTGAAATATGGATTCTCGTCTTTACTAACAACATTTGGAGCATCTGTCACTGGTAGAATTGATAGCTTGATGGTGACGGCTTTAGTCTCGGGAGGTATTTTGGCTGCAAATGGTGGTCTGGAAGCAGTTGCAATTTATTCTTTTGGAGCTTATCTGGTAACGATAGTTGAAATGCCTGCTCGTGCTGTTTCTAGTATTGCAAATAGTATCATTGCACAAGCTTGGGATGAGGACAATGTAACTGAATTGAAAACAATCTATCAGAAGACTGCCATTAATCAGATGTTGGTTGGTATGTTATTATTTATTCTGATCTGGGCAGGAATAGATGAGCTATTTGAATTAATCGGAAAGTATGAAGAAGCAAAATGGGTGGTTCTATTTTTAGGTTTAGGGAAACTTGTGAACATCTCTTCAGGTTCACACGCAGCGATAATTGTGACTTCTAAGTTCTACATTTTCTCCATGTATGGAATGATGTTGCTAGCAATAATGACATTTGCATTGAACTTGTACTTCATTCCTCTTTATGGGATTAATGGTGCTGCAATTGCAACGCTAATTGCTCTTGTTGTTTACAATGGACTTTCTATCCTATTATTGAAAATTAAAGTGAATCTGCAACCTTTTACAAAACAATCAATTATTCTTTTTATAATTTCTGCAGCATTATTCTACCTCGCCAATTGGATGGACTTTAATTGGAATCCAATTATTGAAATAGGAGTAAAATCAATTATTTTGAGCACCTTGTTTGTTGCTTCAATTTATTTTTTGAGAGTTTCTCCCGATATGAATCAGACGATAAGAAACATTATTCGAAAAACCTCAAAGAAAATTGCACGTGTATTAGTTTTTCCATTTCTGCATAAAATTGGGGGAGAGAAATGGTTAAATAAAGGTGCCTCAAATGCAATTTTAAATATCATGTATCATGGGGTTGTCGAAAATTTTAAAGGAAACAACTTGAACAGAAATATCAGTGCAATTCAATTTGAAAAACATCTGATTTACTTGAAAGAGAATTTTGAAATTTTATCGCTTGAAGAATGTAAGACCCAAATAAAGAATAGAACTTTAAAAAGACAAGCTGTCATATTGAGCTTTGATGATGGATTTGAAAATAACTTATCTGTTGTTTTACCATTGTTAGAAAAGTATAATGTTCCTGCAACGATTTATGTTTTAGGCTACTTAGCGAATGAAAATTATCAAGCTATTCATACAACATGGTCAAATTATGTAGATTTACTATTAAATGCAGGAGAACGAGATGAATTGAAGAAGATTCTTGGTTGTGATTTGAAGAAGCAAAATGAGTTTTATCATTTTGTAAAAGAAAAATCATCCAACGAAATGATGGAATTACTATTAGCGTTTGAAAATTCTTCTATTGTAAATGAAGTATTACATTCTGCAGAACGAGAGTCTTATAAAATGCTATCCAGAAAACAAATCCTCCAACTTTCAAATTCTCCATTAATTACGATTGGAAGTCATGCATATTGGCATTGCAACATTGGAAAGCAGAATAAAGCTGCAAGCATTGAAGAATTAAAAAAATCAAAGCAAGAATTAGAAGAATTAATAGGAAAACAAGTGAAAACTTTGGCATACCCAGATGGAAGTTATACGAGAGATGTAATTGATATTGCTGAAGAAGTAGGTTATGACGATCAATGGGCAGTAGCTTACCAATATTCTGAAGACAATAGTGACCCTAGGATTATACACAGGTTTGGTGTCGCAACACAAACAACTTTTGAGTCCAACATGTTCTTTATCAATAAAGCATTCTCTAAGAAATCATTTTAATGTTGTAAATTAGAATTATGAAATATATTTTTCAGAGAATTTCTAAGAAAAACCTAAGTGATATTGCTTCTTTGTATGCGAGTTCTTTTGGTGTGTCAGTTTCGATAAATGAATTGGAAGCAAAATATAACACGCAAGATTTTGGAGAATCATACACTGGTTTTATTGCAATAGATGAACAAAAAGAAGTTGGCGCATATTATGGTGCTTTTCCTAGTGAGGTTAATTATGAAGGAAAAGTATATTTGTGCGGCCAATCTGGTGATACAATGACTGCTCCAGAACATCGAAAAAGAGGACTGTTTACTTCACTAGCAAGAGAAACCTATCAATTATGCAAAGAAGTCGATATGGTGTTTGTTTTTGGTTTTCCGAATGAGAATTCATTGCCAGGTTTTGAAAGGAAATTAGATTGGAAGTTTTATGATAAGATGCAAATGTTTAGTCTTTCTAATAAAGTACTGTTTCCATTTTGTGAATTGGCGTCGAAATATTCGGTGTTAAAATCACAGTATCGAAACCTAGTCAAATTTAGACTACGAAAAGTATTGATAAGCTCTAAAGAAATTGAAATAAAACAAATTGCAAATACGGTTGTTAAAGATGTAAAATTCATTGATTATAAAATGAATAAGTCGAAAGACATTTATTGCATCTCAATGAATGGATTTAAAATGATTCTAAAAACGGAACCTCATTTGATGATAGGGGAGGTTGAGTTTTTTGAAAATAATCGAAAAGCTGAATTTATAGCAACTATTCAAAAACTAGGTAAATTGACACTTGCAAAACGAACACAATTAATTCTGAGTAAAAATCATTGGTTATACCCATATATAAATGAAGATATTGAATCTACAGATTCTTTACCGATTGGTTTTTATGAAATAAATAATGAGATTGATTACTCTAAAATCTCATTCTCAATGTTGGACTATGATACATTTTGAATTACTCCTTCACAAAAGCTCTAATCTCCAACAAATGCACCTTCTCAACAGTATTCGCTGTAACCGTAACTGTTTTCTTAATCTCATTAACCTGACCTGGTTTAGGATGGAAAACAACTCGAATAACGTCAGATTCTCCAGGTGAAATTGGACCTTCTGGCTTTTCAGGCATGGTGCAACCACAACTTGCGGATACATCAGAAACAATTAATGGTTTGTCTCCGGTATTTGTCAGAGTAAAAACTGTTTCGTTGTCACTATCCGGCAAAACATCTCCATAATCGTGGGTTAACTTATCAAATGAAAGGGATGTTGAACTAGCTTTTAAAACAGCAACTCTTTCTTTTTCTTCTTTCTCTATTTCCTTTAATGTTTCTTTTAATTCAGCTTCAGATTGAGAACCTGCAGCGACAGTAGAGGCAACATCGCCAGATTTAATTTCAAATTCTTCAGAAGAAGTACAAGAGACTAAACTCAAAAGTAAAATGGCAGAAATGTATTTAATTATCATTGGTTTCAATTTTAAGAATGTCAAATTTAAGAATTTTATTCTAATCCTGCTTGATTGTATATATCGGATTCTATAATTTCAATTGCTTTTTGCAAGATTTCATTAGAGTCGTTGTAAATTTCATAAAACTCTTTGAAACTCCAGATATTTTGCGCTAGAATTGCTTTGATGCGGAGCTTAAGTAAATCTTCACTTTCTCGATATCCTTCTTCGTCAAAAGTCAAGGTAGAATCTTCTTTTTCTGCATATTTTGCTAGTTCTGCAATGATTTTTTCATCCACAATAAAGTTCTTTTTAAAGTCAGAAAACTCGGGATACTTTTTTCTAAGCTTCTTTCTATTCTTGTTAACATAAGTCAATGTAAATGCGTTGAGATGTCCTCCTCGAATGATAGATGTGAAATAATCACTCACACCTGTTGTATCCAATGAAACAAAAAAGTCAGGCATGATTCCACCGCCACCATAAACCGTTCTTTCAGTAATTAATGTTTTGTGCATCAATGAATCTGGCAATTTGATAGAATCACTATTCGTATATTCTCCGTTCTTGTATCGGTTAATTAAATCATTGTGATAAGTATCAACATCGTCGTATGGCTTCTGAATGAAACGACCACTCGGTGTATAATATCTAGCAATGGTTAATCTAATCTGAGACCCATCGGACAAGTCAATAGGTCGTTGCACCAAACCTTTTCCAAAAGTTCTACGACCGACGATAAGACCTCTATCCCAGTCTTGAATTGCACCCGAAAGAATCTCACTGGCAGATGCAGAAGTTTCGTCTGTAAGAATCACTAGCCTTCCTTTTTCCCAAAGACCTTTCTTTTCTGTTTTTAAATCAATACGAGGTTGAACTCTTCCTTTAGAATACACTACTAATTTATCTTTGGTTAGGAATTCATCTGCTAAATATTTCGCAGCATAGAGGAGTCCTCCACCGTTGCCTTGTAAATCAAATATGAGGTTTTTCATTCCCTCTTTTTTTAGTTTTTTAATTCCATCTTGTACCTCAACTAAAGAGTTACGGGAGAATGTATTCATTTTAATGTATCCGGTGGTTGATGTTACCATATATGCAGCATCTACAGAATGAACTGGAATCACATCTCTGGTGATAGTAAAGTCAATTGGCCTCTTCGTTTTATTTCGGAGAACTTGAACATCTACTTTCGTTCCTTTGTCGCCTAAAAGTCGTTTTCGAACTCCGCTGTTTTTTAATCCATTTCCAGCAACATCTTCCTCAGCAATGGATACTATTTTATCTCCAGCTAATAAACCAACCTTTTCAGAAGGTCCTCCTGGAATTGTAGCAACTACGGTCAATGTGTCTTTTAAAATTTGAAAACGAATACCAATTCCCACAAAGTTCCCATTGATTCTCTCGTTTGCTCCTGATACTTCATCTTTAGAAATAAAAGTAGAGTGGGGGTCCAATTTTTCGAGAAGAGCAACAATTGCTGTATTGGTTAATTCTTCTGAATTTACGTCGTCAACATATAAATGCTCAATGGCGGAGATTACTTCATCAAATTTCTGAGTGGTTTCTGTCCTTCCGTATTGTGCTATAGCTGAATTGTTAATAACAAATACAAGGATGGTAATTGCGGATAATATCTTCATTCTTTTAATTTTCTGTTCGTTCCGTTAAGACAAGAATAATGCCTTTCTTTTTTATGTAATCTAATAACGGTAAAACAATTGAATTAGTAACAAGTCTTGCTTTACTTTTTTAGAAAAATTGTGAAATTGGCTATCAACTTTCATTTGTGGATTGATTTTGGTCATTCAGTCAAGTTCAAGTCGTTATTTTTTGTTTCTTCGTGATACTTTATTTTATATGAAAAAACACCTCATTTTATTCTGTGCTTTGTTTTTGTATGCGAATGTGCATGCTCAAAATCCAAAGATTGATAAACTAGAGATGCTTTTCTCTCAGAAGCATTACAAACGAGTTTATAGAAAAGCTAATCGCTTATTGGATAATCCAGAGTATGATTTTTCCATGATGCCGACTTATTACAAAAGTTTGAGTTTATTTCAGTTAGCACAGAATAAGTATTGGTTTGGCAGGCATGATCAGGCTCTTGTGGATGCAAAACGCCTATTTTTGAAAGTTAAGAATTCAGAGAATGGTCAAAAAATATTCAACGCTCATATGTATGAAATTGCTTGGTTGAAAGAAGATTTAATTTCTTGGGCATCCGATCTTAAAAGAATGGGAGAAGGGAATAAGTTCAATGAAGTGCAAAAAGTGATAGAACAGACGTTTGGAGAATTTAACCTAGCTGTACTCCCCGACGAGCATTCGCACAGCGATGAATCTATTGTTGTTCACACTGAGGTTGGAACGGTTCGGTCAGATATTATCAAAGAAGCTAAAAGATACATAGGCGTTCCTTATATTTGGGCTGGTGCATCGCCAAAAGGATTTGATTGCAGTGGTTTTACGAGTTATGTTCTCAGTAAATCTGGAAAAGAATTACCGAGAAGATCATCTGATCAATATTCTTCTTCTAATAAAATCAAGCAAAAAGATGTACAACCAGGAGATTTGGTTTTCTTTAGTAACGGGCAAGGAATATCGCATGTCGGAATAGTTGTTTCAGAAAAAGGAAGTCCATTAACTATGATTCATGCAAGTTCTAGCAAAGGAATTATCATTACTAACGTTGAACAATCTACTTATTGGTCTAAGCGCTTGAAAGGTTTTGGCACGTACGTTAACTAGTTTCTTTTACTTGCTGAAAGCTTGCTAATAACGCTGCTAAACTAGAGAAAATAAGGAGGATTCCTCCTATGCTAAAAAAGACAGGTTGCTCTACCTTCAATAATAGAATGAATTCAAAATAAAGAACTCCTAGAGCGATTACGGTGAGTAGAATCTTGCTAACTCCTTTCAATTTGATAAAAAGAATAATTCCCGACAATAGAACAATTCCCGCTAGAATTAAGTTCCAGCTAGCAGAGAAATAAGATGGTTTAACAAGAGAAATAATTAACGGAATAAAGATGCCAAGGCTCAATATAGATGGTCCAATTTTAAGATTATTAGGCACTTTATTTATGCTAATTAATAGCATAAGTACAGTGAGAATTAATCCGAACAAAATCATTTTGATTCCACTCGTTATTAATTCTTCTTTAAAAAAGAAAATATCTAAAATGAAATAGGCGAGGAAGCCAGAAGTAACGAGTGTTCCGAGGATTAAAATTTTAAATTTCATTTTGTTGTAGGTCCTCCCATTTTTGTGAAAACACTATCGATAGGTTCCCAAAGTTCAATTTTATTGTCTTCTAAATCTAAAATGTGAACAAACTTTCCATAGTCATAAGATTCAATGGCATCTAAAATGGTCACACCATTCGCCTTTAACTTCTCAACCAGGCCTTCGATGTTTTGAACACGGTAATTAATCATGAATTCTTTTTCAGAAGGATCAAAATACTTAGTATCATCTTTGAAAGGACTCCAATTTAAGTAGTTGATTTTATCCGGGTTATTTGCGTTTCTAAACTCAAAAGGAGAACCATATTCAGTAATGGCAAGCCCTAAGTTATCTCCATACCAATCCATTGATTTCTTTGGGTCTTTGGACTTAAAAAAGATGCCACCAATACCTGTTACTTTTGGAGTTGGTTTTTGTTCTGCTTTATCAATGCTGTCTTTTTTGTTCATGAATGTTTTTCTGTATTTAAGTTCTAAGCTTACAACTAATATAGTAAAAGTTAATTTAAGAAAGTTGACATTTTACAAATATCCCATTCCCCAATAAACAACATAGCCTGTTATTTCTTTGTTCAACTTGTTCCATAATCTAAAATTATCAAAGTTAGGAACAAACCACTGATTCCAATGGTAGGAATGAGATTGATTGGCATATAAATCCGTCGAGAAAGGTGTACAAGTTATCCCCGCTTTCTGAAAACAGGCTAAAGAGCGTTTCATGTGAATTCCAGAAGTTACTAAAATGAATTCATCGAAATGAGGATATGATTTTGCAAGAATTTCAGCTGTTTCTTCTGCATTTTCATACGTGTTTTTAGAAAGTTCCTCTGCAATAATGTCAACTTCAGGTATCCCCCATAAAACGAGCAAATCTTGAACTTGCTTTGCTTCGTGTAGCCCTCTATCCGTTATAAAACCTGAATCCCCTGAGATTAAAATTTTCTCAACCTTGCCAGACTTATATAAGGAGAGTGCTTGAATCAAACGGTCTCCTTGTCTTCTTATGCTAATCGTTTTAATGTCATTGTTGTACTCAAACATACCTCCGAGAACAATTGCTACATCGTGTTTTTTGACCTCACTTATTTTCTTTCCAGGAACTTCCCATAGACGACAAAATTCAGAAAACACAATTGAATTAGTAAAGAAAAAGAAGATAAAAATAGAACCCCATTTAGCACGTTTTTTCCATTTGATATTTTTTGAAAAATAGAATATTCCAATGAGTACTATCATCCAAAAAAAAGGAGATAGTAAAAAGAGTAACGCTTTAGAAAGAATAAAAAACATTTGATAAAAATAAATGAAATTAATTACAGATTAATAAAACAAATTCTATTTTTGCGTAAAAAATATAAAGATGAATAAAATAGAATCTTGGTTAGGAATGGGAAAAGGTGAATTATGGAGCCTTATCGTTAGTAATGCAGCTAATCTTGCGATTGCAGCAGCAATATTATTTGTTGGTTTTTGGATAACAAAGAGAGTATCAAAAAGTGTTACGAAGATGCTTCATAAAAAGAAAACGGATGATAGCTTAACTAGTTTTATTTCGAGTCTTGTTGGAATGGGTTTGAAAATAATGGTTGTTATTGCCGCAATTGGTCAATTGGGAATTGAAATGACTTCATTCATTGCAATTCTTGGAGCTGCTGGTTTCGCAATAGGTATGGCATTCTCTGGAACACTTTCAAACTTTGCAGGTGGAGTGATGATTTTATTTTTCAAACCATTTAAAATTGGTGACTACGTAAATATGCAAGGAGAAGAAGGGGTAGTAAAAGAAGTGCTTATTTTCAACACAATACTTTCGACACTGGATAATAAAATCATTATTCTTGCAAATGGAGCTGTTGCAAATGGAACAATCGTTAACTACACCAAAGCAGAAAACAGAAGAGTTGACATGACTTTCGGAATTGCTTATGGGGATGATTTAAAAGTTGCCAAAGGGTTACTAATGAAATTCATTAACGAAGATGACAGAATACTAAAAGATCCTGCTCCTTTTGTTGGTTTGGGAGAATTAGGTGATTCTTCTGTAAACATTACGACAAGAGCATGGGTGAATCATACTGATTATTGGGGAGTTTATTTTGATATGCACGAGCGTGTTTACAATGAGTTTGAAGCAGCAGGCTTGTCTATTCCTTTCCCACAAATGGATGTTCATGTTCAAAAAGAAGCTTAATTTCTACGCATGAAAGACTTACTAAATCATCCAATAGTTCTCGGTTATAAAGAAGCGAATAATTTCGGCAGAGAATTAGGAATGGAATTTAGAATAGTCAGTCATGGAGAAGTAGAGTATAAAATGACAATTACAGAAAAGCATTTAGCAACTCCTATTGCTGCTCATGGCGGCTCAATTAGTGCCCTCATGGATGCAACAATGGGAGTTTGTGCTTTGTCAGAAGTAATCAGAGAAAATAAAGTTGTTTCTACTTTAGAAATGAAACTATCATTTATTTCACCAGGACTTTTAGGAGACACAATGATTGCAACCGCAAAAATTATTAAAAACGGCAAACGTATCCTTTTTGTAGAAGGCAACATCAGAAATCAAGAGAATAAATTAATTGCAACTGCTTCTGGAACATTCAACGCTTACCCGGCATCCAAAGCAGGGTTTAAAGATTTGAAGATTTGAAGATTGGTACTTGAAGTAGGTGTTACTAAATCTTCAAATTGATAACAAAATAACTACGTCAATCTTCAAATAATTCCACTATGCGCATCAACACAAATCTCTAATTAATCATTAACTTCGCAACATGATTCTAATCTTCAACGACATTGCAGGTTCAGAAATTCTTCTGATTTTGGTTTTTGTACTGATTTTCTTCGGTTCAAAGAGTATTCCAACGCTTGCAAGAACATTTGGTAGAACAATTCGTCAAATTAAAGATGCCTCTGCAGATATTCAATCTGAGATTAAAAAATCGGGAATGGATATCAAGAAAGATTTAAACCTAAAAGGAATCATAGAAGAAACAGCGAATGATATTCAAAAACCATTAGATCAAATGGCAGTAGACATTGATTCAGCGATGAAGTACGAGCAGAAACGAGTTGTTCCTAATCTTCCAAAGATTGAGAATAAAAAAGAAGAATCAACGGATATTAAGTCAGAAGACTAATTTTTATAATTCATAATTTAGAAAAGGTTTACCTTCTCTTCAATCCACTATATTTCAAATAATTGCAGTTCTTAACTTTATTCTCCCTATCTTTGCACTCAATTTTAAATACACAGAATGACATTTGAGGAACTCGGGCTAAAGAGTGAGGTGTTACAGTCGTTAGAAAACATGGGTTTTGTAACACCAACTCCGATCCAAGAAAAAGCTATTCCACACTTATTACAAGAGGAAAGCGATTTTGTTGGACTAGCTCAAACAGGGACAGGTAAAACCGCAGCTTTTGGTTTACCATTAGTAAGCAAAGTAGATGACAAATCTAGAACTCCGCAAGGATTGATTATTTGTCCAACTAGAGAACTTTGCATTCAAATCACAAAAGATTTACAGAATTATTCGAAAAATTTGAAGATTAATGTAGTATCCGTTTATGGAGGTACTGACATTAGACGTCAAATTTCAGATATTAAAAGAGGTGCGCAAATTATTGTTGCAACTCCTGGACGTTTGGTTGATTTGACAAAAAGAAAAGCCGTTGATTTACAAGATATCAACTGGGTCGTATTGGATGAAGCAGATGAAATGCTGAACATGGGATTCAAAGAAGATATCGATTTTGTTTTGGACAAAACACCAGAATGGAGAAACGTTTGGTTATTCTCTGCAACAATGCCCAAAGAAGTGGCAGCAATTGCAAAGAATTATATGCAAGATCCTTTAGAGGTTTCTATAGGGCATAAAAACCAAACGAATGAAAATATCGAGCACATCTACTTTGTTGTAAAAGAAAGAGATAGGTATGCTGCTTTAAAAAGATTAATTGATTTTAATCCAAATATATACGGATTGGTATTCTGTAGAACTCGTAGAGAGACTGCAGCAGTTGCTGAGAAGTTAGGAAAAGAAGGATATAGCGCAGAGCCGTTGCACGGAGATTTATCTCAGGCGCAACGTGATGCCGTAATGGGTAAATTCAGAAGAAAAACATTACAGATTTTAGTAGCAACAGATGTTGCAGCCCGTGGAATTGATGTAGATAATATTACACACGTAATTAACTACAATCTTCCTGATGAAATCGAGAACTATACGCACCGTTCAGGACGTACAGCTCGTGCCGGTAACAAAGGAGAATCTTTGGTTCTTATTAACACAGGAGAAGGATACAAAATCAACCAAATCGAAAAGAAAATTCGTACAACTTTTGTAAAAGGAACGATTCCTAATTCAAAAGAAATTTGCGAAATTCAATTGATGAAATTGGTAGATAAGGTAATTACAACAGAAGTGAAGGAAGAGAATATCGCTGAGTTCATGCCTATAGTAATGAGTGAATTTGAAGCATTATCTAAAGAGGATATTGTTAAGAAGTTTGTTTCTGCAGAATTTAACAGATTTATCGAGTACTATGAACGTGCTGGAGATTTGAATGCAAAAGCAGGAGATAGAGGTGGGCGTGATAGAGATCGTGGTAGAGGAAGAGACAGAGACCGAGGTGGACGTGATAGAGATCGCGGAAGCAGAGGAAGAAGAGGAAGAAGAGATGATGAAAACAAGACAAGATTCTTCGTTAACATCGGAAAACGTGACGGATTAAATCCTGGTGGTTTATTGCGAGTTGTTTGTGATTCTACTAACTTAAAATCTGATAAAATTGGTCGTATCGATATACTTGATTCATTTTCATTCTTTGATGCTGATAAAGATTTAGCTGATAAAATAGTTAGTGAAGTTTCTGGAGCTGATTATGAAGGGCACAGAGTGAAGGTTGAAGTTACCAAGAAGAGCGAAGGTGGCCGAAGTGGTGGTGGAGATAGAAGATCTGGATCTGACGGCGGAGGTCGTAGAAGTTTTAGTAGTGATAGAAGAAGTGGAGATAGAGACAGACGAAGTGGAGGCGGTGATCGCAGAAGTGGAGGAAGAGACAATGATAGAAGAGATCGTAGCGACCGAGGTGATAGAAGACGTAGAGATTAGGTAAGAATAATAAGTTAAAGAAGTTAGAGAAGTTAAGAAGAGTGGTACAAGTCAACCTTCTTCTTAACTTCTTTCTTCTTAACTCCTTTAAATAATAAAAATGGAAATTAGAAATATTGCAATTATCGCCCATGTCGATCACGGAAAAACGACATTAGTAGATAAAATGATTGAAGCTGGAGGAGGAATGGATGAAAGATCTAAGCCTAAAGGTGAATTGATAATGGATAGTAACGATTTAGAAAAGGAACGTGGAATCACGATTACTTCTAAAAACGTTTCTGTAACTTATAAAGGAACAAAAATTAACATCATTGATACACCTGGTCACGCCGATTTTGGTGGAGAAGTAGAACGTGTGTTAAACATGGCAGATGGTGTTTGTTTATTGGTTGATGCTTTTGAAGGTCCAATGCCGCAAACAAGATTCGTTCTTGGGAAAGCTTTGGCAATGGGATTAAAACCATTGGTTGTTATCAATAAAGTTGATAAAGACAATTGTACTCCTGATGAAGTACATGAAAAAGTATTTGATTTAATGTTTGAATTAGATGCAAGTGAGGAGCAATTGGAATTCCCAACGGCTTACGGTTCCGCAAAAAATGGTTGGATGTCAATGGATTGGAAAGAGCCTACAAATTCTATCGTTCCATTGTTAGATTTAATTTTGGATTACTACCCACCAATTACAATTCCAGAAGGAAATACGCAAATGCTGATTACTTCTTTGGATTTTTCTTCTTTCGTTGGTCGTATCGCAATCGGTCGTTTAACAAGAGGTATTTTGAAACCAAATATGCCAATTATTCTTGCAAAAGCAGACGGAACTAAGCAAAAACACAAAATCAAAGAGGTATTTACTTTTGAAGGAACAGACCGTGTGAAAACAGATTCTGTTCAAGGTGGAGATATTTGTGCAATTACAGGTGTTGAAGGTTTTGAAATTGGTGATACTATTTGTGATATAGAAAATCCTGAACCTTTAGAAAGTATTGCTATTGATGAACCAACAATGAGTATGATGTTCTCAATTAATGATTCTCCATTCTTCGGTAAAGAAGGAAAATTAGTTACTTCGAGACATATTTCTGAACGTTTAGACAAGGAATTAGAAAAGAACCTTGCAATGCGTGTTCAAAAAACTGATAAAGCTGATAAATGGCTAGTTTTCGGACGTGGTGTCATGCACTTATCTGTTTTAATTGAAACAATGCGTCGTGAAGGTTACGAATTACAAGTGGGTCAACCTCAAGTTTTGATAAAAGAAATTGATGGTAAAAAATGTGAACCTATTGAAGAATTGACAATCGATTTACCAGAAGTGAATAGTGGAACGGCTGTAGAAGCGGTTACAAAACGTAAAGGTGAAATGATTAATATGGTTCCTAAAGGAGATCGTATGACAATTACTTTTGAAGTTCCTTCTCGTGGAATCATAGGTTTGAGAAACTACTTGTTGACTGCAACTGCAGGTGAGGCAATTATGTCGCATAGATTTTTAGAGTATCAACCATACAAAGGAGAAATTGCAGGTCGTTTAAACGGTTCTTTGATTTCTATGGAATTAGGAACGTCAATTCCTTTCTCATTAAATAACTTGCAAGAAAGAGGAACATTCTTCATTGCTCCAGGTGAGAAGATTTATGAAGGACAAGTAATTGGAGAAAACAGTCGTGCAAATGACTTAGTTGTGAACGTTACTAAAACGAAGCAATTAACAAATATGCGTAAGTCTGGAACTGATGCGAAGGTGAGAATTGTTCCGCCAAGAGTATTTAGTTTGGAAGAATGTTTAGAATACATTCAAGCGGATGAATACGTAGAGGTGACTCCAGAAAGTTTGAGAATGCGTAAGATTTTGTTAAAAGAAAACGAACGTAAGAGATCTGGGAAGTAATCCAGCAAATTTTAAAGTATAAAAAAACCTGTGAAGATCATCTTCACAGGTTTTTTTAGGTTTAATACTTATTCTATTTCTTTACAATTGTTTTTGTAGTTGTTTTATCATTGTCAGTGATTCTTAAGAAATAAACACCATTCTCATAAGGGCTAATATCAACAGTTGTGTTATTACTTACACTAAATGATGATAAAATGCGTCCACTTTGATCCATAACCTGACCAGTCGCGTCAGAGAATTCTCCGCTAATAGTTACAAAATTAGTTGAAGGATTTGGATAAACAGTGAAATCAATGGTGTTGTTCTCTTCTATTGCTAAATATCCAGATGGAGCATAAGACGAAAGTACTAAAGAAAATTCATTGATTGGACTTCCACCTCCTACAACTTGTATCGTTAATTTGGAAATAGTAAAAATCGGTAAGTTACTTGTGCTTATATAGTATTCAAACTGATTACGAATAATTTCTAAATCGCCTAAAAATGTTCCAGTAACAACCGATGTGTCAATTATATGATATCTCAATACATTTGGTACAGTAATAGCGCCTGGAAACAGCATTGTTCCTTGTCCGTCAATTGTTGAGTAAACATTTCCTGTCATTGGAGAAGTAGTAGGAGCTCCTAAAACGTAACTTACAGTTCCTGCAAAAATATCAGTAGAAACTGTACCAAAAGAAAATGGATAAGTCATCAATATTTCATTATCAGTATCAAATTTAGCAACAACATCTCCTAATGATGGCTCATTAAATACAAAACCTTGAGACACTCTTTCTGTTGCAGTTGATGTTATATAAGAAGTCATAGAACTTTCCACTTTAATTGCTTTAACTGAAGATGGAAAATCCGCAGCGTTTGCTGCCGTTGTTGCATCCAGTGCTTCTACCAATCTAGTTTGGTTAGGTATTCCTAATAATGTTGAATAATCCCAAGTAACACCTGTTCCAGAGATCCCTGCATAGTCAATGGTGAATGAGTCACATAAAAACATGCTCAAATTATCACCAATAACTGGTTCGTTTGCTTGTGTTAAACTTTGCGTGTTTCCTAAGAAAGAAAAAGCCAAAGTTGCTAAAAGTAATGTTCTTTTCATTTTAATTTGTTTTGTCAAACTTACTCATTTCAACTGATTTAGTCAAAAAAATAAGTTTTAGTGTTATTTAACGTCAAACGATTATCTTTGACACTTATCTAAACGAAGCGAATCACAAAATGGTTGGAGAACAGAAATTTAAAAAAAGTATTTGGATTGTTTTAACAGTCTTGATTAGCATTACAGCCTTTCTTGGTTACGAGATGACGAAAATTAAATTCGACTATGATTTCGAAAAATTTTTCCCTGTAAATGATGATGAAACTGATTTTTTCTTTGCGCACAGAGAAATGTTTACATCTGATAATGACTTTCTTTTAATTGCTGTAGAGAATTCTAAGGTGTATTTGATGCAAATTTCTTAAAGAAAGTAGATCGCTTCA
>DQTF01000048.1 GCA_015662935.1 Crocinitomicaceae bacterium
AATTACAGCATCCGTTGTAGAAAGTTCAGGAAAATCGAAACTAAAAATAGCTGGACATCGTAATGCAGACTATGAAGCGGTGTTTAATGTGCTCGCTTTGTCACAAGCAAATGGATGGGACCCGGTGTTAGCGTATGATAGGTGATTGAGAATGAAAAATTAAGAGTTAAGAATTGAAGCAGGCTAGTATTAAAACTTCGACAGGCTCAGTTTGAAAATGAATAAGGCACGGCTATTTCATGTACTAAGAAAATTTTAAAAAAAATGGCAATTCCAATAGCAAACAAAATAGACAAACGAAAAGGAGCAATTGCTGCGCTTATCGGTTTACTATTGCTTGGAGTTTACATGGCATTGATTTCTTTTCAAATAGCAGATCCACCACCACAACCTGTTTTGGTAGAAGTGGATACAGAAATCCCATTAATTGAATTAAAGAATTTAAGAGTTGAAGGTGGTTCTGGTTCAGGAAGTCCTTCTGATGCAGAAGTAAAACCTCCCAAGCCAAAAACAGAGAAAATTATCACCACAGACGAATCGGACACAGAAGTCAATACAGGAGAAGCCAACACAACCAATTCTCCAACTTCTTCTGAGACATCTAGCACAACAGAGCAATCAAACGACCCTTTCTCTAGTGGAGGTGCCGGAAATGGTGATAGTGGAGGTGCCGGAGATACATTTGGAGGGGACTCTGGAACAGGAACAGGTGGTAATGGCGGTGACGGAAGCGGAAAAGGTCGTGTTCGTTTAATCGATCCAAACATTAGTGGAGTTAAATCGAATGTGAATGCAACCATTTACTTAAAAGTAACTGTTGATGCAGAAGGAAATGTAATTGCTGCGTATAACATCAAAGCAAAAACAACAACTACCAATCAGATATTGATTAATAAGGTGATTTACGAAGTAAAACGTCAGACAAGGTATAACAAAGATCCAGGTGCGCCATTGTCAAAAGCGTATATGACGATTAAAGTTAAAGCGCATTAATTCTTACCAACAAGAAATCAATTGGTTGTTTGAGCAATTTCCCTCTTATCAAAAGATAGGTTCAAAGGCCTATAAGCCAACCTTAGAAAACATTCTTAAAATCACCAAGCGGATAAATTCTCCCGAAAGAGACTTAAAATTTGTGCACGTAGCAGGAAGTAATGGTAAGGGTTCAACCTGCTCTATGTTGGCATCCATTCTGACAGAAGCAGGTTACAAGGTTGGACTATTTACTTCTCCGCACATTTCTGATTTCACAGAACGTATTAGAATCAACGGAGAATGTATTCCAAAAGATAATGTTGTATCATTCATACAGAGAATTAGAAAAGACTCCTTTGATTTTTCGCCCTCCTTCTTTGAAGTTACTTTTGCAATGGCATTACGTCATTTCAAAGGAGAAAAATGTGATATCTGCATCATTGAAACAGGTCTTGGAGGAAGACTAGATGCAACAAACATCATCTCCCCTATTCTATCTGTAATAACCAACATCTCACTTGAACACACCAACATTCTTGGAGAAACTATTGAAGAAATTGCAATCGAAAAAGCAGGTATCATCAAAGAGAACATTCCCGTTGTTCTAGGGAGAATGTCGGAAGAATTACTCGAACAGTTTGCAAATATTTCAGATAAAAAAAATGCAAAGGTTTATTTTACAGAAAATAAAAGCCATTCTTTTAGTTTGCCTTTACTTGGAGAATACCAAAAAGACAACTTCCAATTGGTTTTGAATGCGGTTCATCTTTTAAAAAGTACTGATTTTTCAATTTCTGAAGTAGCAATTCAAAAAGGTCTAGATAGATTAAGTAAAAACACTGGCTTCGCTGGAAGGTTGCAAATCGTCGGGAAAAAACCTTTGGTAATTATGGATGTTTCTCATAACGCTGATGGGATTAAAGCAACTATTTCCTGTATCGAAGAGATCAACAAAGGAAAATTACACATCGTTTTTGGGTCAAGCAGTGACAAAGACCTATCTACAATTTTCAAAGAACTTCCAGAAAATGCAAACCTTTTCTTTACAGAATTTAGTAATCAGAGAAGTTGTTCAATAGCATCGTTCAAAAAAGAATCGGAACAGAATAAATTCCAGAATGTTGCTTTTTTCTCTAATCCACAAAACGCCTTGGAGAATGCAAAATTGACTGCAAATCAATCCGATACGATATTAGTGATTGGTAGTTTTTTCTTGGTGGGAGATTTAATGAAGAAAAATAGTTAGAGTAGAGCGAATCTAAGGTTCAAAATTAAAAATGAAACATTAGTTCTTCTTTATCGAAACTGAAGAAATAATGAATTTTTTCAATCCGTATTTTGCAAAAAAAAAGAGATTTTCAACTAAATGAAAATCTCTTTTGTGGGAAATGTAGGATTCGAACCTACGACCCCCTGCTTGTAAGGCAGGTGCTCTAAACCAACTGAGCTAATCTCCCAATATTCAAAAATTTGATTCGTTTATCAAATTGCGTGTGCAAATATACACTTGATTTTCTTAACTGCAAGAATAAATTGAAAAAAAATATATAATATAATTTCAAGCCTTATTAAAAGTTTGAATTTGATATAACTAGACAATTATTATACCCTTATATTTTCTAGATTAAATAGAATATTGTACATTTGTTAGCGAACACTAACAATGAGATAATGACATTATTAAAATATACCTTTGCAACCTTTCTAATCATTGCATTCACCTCTTGCGAGAACAACGCTAGCAATGAAAAAAAACCAACAGAACAGGCTGGAGTGATTACTAATCCTCATGAGATACTCCTACTTAACAATCAAAAATGGAAAATTGCTCCAGAGATGATGAGTATAATTCAAGTTTTCGCTACAGATATTCAAGAATTTAACGGTGGTACAGAAGAAGACTATAAAGCGCTATCAAAGAGACTTACAAAAAAACTGAATGAGCTAACCTCAAATTGTACAATGAAAGGACAAGCACATGATGAATTGCATAAATGGCTACTTCCATTCTTAGACCTTAGTCGCTCTTTCGCAAAGGATACAGAATTATCTCAGATGGAATCTTCTGTTAAAACACTTAAAGAAGAGATTGTTGTTTTTAGTGAGTTTTTCGAATAGAAAATAAAAAAATCAGAATCATTTCTCCGAAATTAGAATTGTAATGAATTATTATTGCTTTAAAATTTGATTTGATACACTTAATCAAACTATACTAGCACATAATAATAAAACATCAAGTTTAGATAGGTATAATTTAATCCGAAATTACTATTTACATCCTGTTAAAAACCTAATTGTTTTTTATATTTATAGAGAATCTACACTCTATACCTATGAAAACAATCATATATATATTCCTATTCGTATCTTTTTGCTCTTTTAGTCAATCTATTCACAAAAGCATTTATTTCATTGAAAATGTTGGCCAAATTACAGACCAATTTAATCGTCAAAACGAAGATGTATTATTCCTTTTTTCTGATTCTAAAGGAATGAACACTCACCTTAGAGGAAATGGTTTTAGTTATGAATTTTATACTAAAAAAAATAATTCGTTAAAAATCAACAGAGTTGATATCGACTTTTTAAACTGTAACAAGAACATAGAAATAAGAGCCGAAAAACAACATCAATCTTTTACAAATTATTACAAAGTTGGCGCTGAAAATCAAAATTTTTCACGCGTAAAAAGCTTTGAAGTGATAAAATATATTAATGTTTATGACTTTATTGATTTTGAATTCAAGTTAATCCAAAACGATTCACAAATAAAATACGATATCGTTCTTCATCCTGGAGCAGATATTAATGACATCAAACTAGCATACAAAGGATATAATAAGTTTAAACTTTCTGATAAAAATCGCATTCAAATGGAACTCGACTTCAGAAATATTACTGAAGAAATTCCGTTAAGTTATTATAAGGAGAATAAAACAAAAGAATACATTCATTTTGTTCAATTGGAAACTGATAAACATCAAACGACTATTGGCTTTGGGTTTAATGGTAAAACTGAATTAAAAAACACATTAATTATAGACCCTGTACCAAATTATGTTTGGGGGAAATACATTGGTGATTCTCTTTCGACACAAACCAACGGTGTGATAACCGACCGTTTTGGCTATGTTTATATTTGTGGAAGTACACAATCTTATACAAATATTGCGACTTCAGGTGCATATCAGACAACACTCAGTGATTCAATAAGTGATGCTTATGTTTCAAAATATCATAAATCAGGAGCATTGATGTGGAGCACTTATTTTGGTGGTGATTCAAGTGATGTAGCCAATGACGTTTATGTAGACACGTCTTTCAATATTCTTTTAACTGGAGCTACAAAATCTTATGTTGGAATATCTGATAGCTTAAGTCATCAAGATTCTATCGGAGGTAACACGGATGCTTTTCTTGCTCGTTTTGATGAAAACGGAGCTTTAATTTGGGCAACATACTTCGGCGGGGACAGTATTGATATAGGTAAAAAACTGTCAGTAGACTTTTACGAAAACATATACTTATGTGGAAATACAAACTCAACTACAAACATAGCTTCTGACAGTGCCTTTCAAGATAGTTTAAATGGAGGTATTGATGGATTTATTGCCAAATTTAACTCTTCTGGCAATCTTATTTGGTCATCTTATATTGGAGGTGGAAATAAAGACTTAGCTACCGGAATTTCGTATGGAGACACAGCCATTTTTATTTCTGGACAAACGTATTCTAATGATTTCCCAACACAGAGTTATACATTAATGGACAGTTTATATGGAGAATCAGATGGTTTCATTGCTAAAATTGATAATGATGGAAATTTAATTTGGTCAACCTACTTTGGAGGAGAAAATGATGATAACATTAAAAATGTAAAGGCAATCAATAATAACATCTATTTCATTGGCTCAACAAATTCTTCCGCTAATATTGCAACAATTCTGGGAGCCTTTACCATTAAAAATGATTCAACTGATGCATTTATTGGTAAAATAGACAACAATGACAGCCTTGTTTGGTGTACTTATTTTGGCGGAGACAGTCTTGACTTAGGCGTTGATTTATTCTTCGAGCTTGACTCAAGCATCATTGCGGTTGGTACAACAAAATCTAGTTTCATAACAGGTCTTGACTCAAATAGCTATCAAGACAATAACAATGGAGGGTTTGACACATATCTTAGTAAATTCTCCCCAGAAGGCACACATGTTTGGTCTAGTTTCTTCGG
>DQTF01000045.1 GCA_015662935.1 Crocinitomicaceae bacterium
ATTCATCTATAAACCGCCACCATCTTCAAATAACTAACTTCGGCATCCTTAATAACTACACTCACTCGTTGCGCATCTTCTTTAGAAAATTTCAGTATAACATCCACATCTGCGTTTGTTTCAGGATTCAAAACTGCTAAAAATTTGCAACTTGGCATTTCTTCCATGCTCACTTCTTTCTGTAGATGCTTTGCAACCAATTCTTTCACAATGTCCATTTGAGCAACACCAGGAGTCACAGGATTACCTGGAAAGTGTCCTTTAAAGATAGGATGATTCTTGTTAATGGTAATAGTATAACTCGTAGAATCTTCATTCTCAGTTACTTTATTTAAGGTGTAAAAATCAGTTTTTCCTAACATTAGAATCGTGTAAAAAGTGAATTTGAAATGTCCTTGTTAAACACAATATTAGTGAATTTATAAACAATTTTATCGGCTTCTGTCTCTTTCAGTGTCAATTGACGCAAAGAAATTGTTTTCTTATCAAAGACCATTTCGATAGAAGAGATGTATTTCGACATGCGCGAACTTTTTGGTTTTAAGCTCAGTTTGTAATTCTTAGCATTCTCAAAATAACTGATAGTAAACTCTTTTTCATTCAGAAAATCTCCATTAAACAATTGCAACATTAATCCTTGTACTTTCTTGACAATTCTATTGGAGGTAGAATTCACAACCTCTTTACCATTCTCCATCATGCGCACTTTATTACCGTCAATGAGAATGATTTGTTTCTTTGGAGACAGATGTTCCCAACGAATTTTGTTCACTTTCTCGTAGTGCATTCTTCCTGTTGCTTTCTTGGTAGAATTAAACATACTTGAATAAATTTCTTCTGTGAAGTTACCAGAAATTGAGTTTGTTTTCTTTGCCTTAGAATTGATGAGTTGCTTGCATGTTGCAACATTTTTAACCTTGGTGTAAGACTGTGAAATTCCTGAATAAGAAATCACTAAAAATGCGATTAAGATGTATTTAACCATGTTGTAATTTATGTATGTCCATCGTTGAAGCAAATAATATACCATTCGTTTTTGCTTCTTGAATGTAGTCTTTCAAAACAGTTGTTGTAATGTCTAAATTATCGTGTAACAACACAATGTCACTCGCTTTTGTTTTGCTGAGCAAACGTTCTCTTAATTTATTTTCCTCTTTATTTAACGTGTCGTAACTTCTTAACGACCAACCGATTGATTGAAGCTTCATTTCTTTCAGTGCTCGTGCAAAATTAGGATTGGTATATCCAATGGGCGCTCTGAAAATAGGAATTTTTTTACCTGTTAATTTCGTTAGTGTTACTTGTGATTGGGTCAATTCTTTAATCAGTTTTTCCGTAGGAAAAAGCGCCATCATGTTGTTGTGCGTGTAGGTGTGGTCACCTATCAAATGACCTTCAGAAATAATTCGTGCAATGATTTCAGGATGCTGTTCTGCTTTCTTTCCGATGACAAAAAAGATGGCTTTCACATTTTCTTCTTGCAGTATGTCTAAAATTTTTGGAGTATTCTCTGGATGAGGACCGTCGTCAAAAGTGAGTAGTACTTCTTTGTTTTTCAATCGAATCAATGAGGGAAGAAAGTAGTTAAATTTGAGAAAAAGAACGCCTAATGTCAACACGATTGAAAAGACAATTGTTAAAGCTACGATTATCCAAATAAACCAAGGGGAATCACTTAAAAATAGACAAGTTAATGTGATCAACGTTGCATAAACAAGGATATTTATGTGGTGTTTCATCCTTTCTTCAGTAAAGTTAAACCGAGGTTACCTTTGCATAAATCGTTGACAACTAGTGCGAATTTAGCATCGTTGTTGTTCAAGAAATCATGAGCGATATGGGTCGCAAATGCTGAAGTTGAGAAATGTAAACCTGTGAAGTTCATGTAGTTGATGTTCTTATTGGAGAAGGTTGTAGAATTAAGTTCTGTTCCTGATGTCAGCAATAAATCAATTTCTTTTAAATCAATTTTCTCTTTGGTTAAGAATGCCAAAATTTCTTTTTCTACATTCTTACTTCTAAAATTAGTGTCCACTGCTTGAATGGCAACTTTACTGTTCTGCTGTTCTCCAGAAATAGCAAAGAAGGACGCTCCCGATGCTAATGGATAGTCAGCAGATATTAAATTTGGTTGCACTAATTCTAAAAAATCTATTTTCTCTTCTGCCGCTCCGACAAGTACGTTTTTCTTGCCATCATTGATACATAAAATGGCGTCAATTAATGAGACTTCAAACGAAAGATTGTTTTGGGTGTGCGTCATGTTGTACGCATGATTGTTTAAACCAAGTGATATCTGCCCGCCGATTGTATTATGAGTAGATTGTATAAAAGCTGTTGGAGAAAGAAAATCACTTGTTGATGTGATAAATGTATTTAAGAATTTCTCAGTGTCTTTCAAGCAACCTAGTGCTGTTCCAACAACGATAGAATCGAAATCTTTGCCAATGACATTTTTACATTCCATAGCACATGTTAATCCCATCCGTAAAATAGGACTCAATCGTCGTAGCGAATTTCTCGGAATAAATTCTTTGTAATCAGGAGCAACGACATCGTTTTCTGCGTCAAATTCTCGTAAAGATGCATACACATTCTCATTACGAAATGAATCTTGATTGGAAATGGATGATATGGTGTGGATATAATACATATTTGTGTAAAAATAATAATATTAGTGGTTTTAGAATGGTCGTTTTATCTTTTGTATTCTTAGTAAAAGACAATAAGATGTTAAGACATTAAGACTCGTTTTTTTAAAAGAACTGAGTCTTAATGTCTTTGAGCGCAGCGGTCTTATAGTCTTTTGTCTAATCTAATCCACCCTACTTAAAATCACGGTAGAATTATTCCCCCCAAAACCGAAAGAATTAGAGAGCACATGTTTCACCGTTTTTCCTTCTTCAAAAGAAAGTTGTGGTGTCAATTGCGTTTCTTCAATAACTTCTGAGAAGTTTAAATTTGGATAAAGCAAACCGTTGTTTATGGCAAGAATGGCAAAGACAGCTTCGATTCCTCCAGATGCTGCTAGAGTGTGACCTGTAAATGCTTTTGTTGAACTAAAGGGTGGAATCACCTCTTTAAAAACTGACTTAATTGCTTGAGATTCAGACAGGTCGTTGTTTGGGGTAGCCGTTCCATGTGCATTGATATAATCAATGTCTGTTGGTTTTAATCCTGCCACTTTCAGTGCTTCGAGCATTGATAATTGCGCTCCTTGTCCATCTGGAGAAGATGCCGTTTGATGAAAAGCATCGGAAGCATTACTCCAACCTGTTAATTGTGCAACGGGTTGTTTTTTAGTGATAGCCAATGATTTTTCGGATTCTAAAACGATGTATCCTGCGCCTTCTCCAAGATTCAATCCTTTGCGAGAATTGTCAAAAGGTTTACACCAATCGGCATCGAAAATCATTAACGATTTGAAACCAGAAATAGTGAAAGATGTAAGGCTGTCTGTTCCTCCAACGACAACTCGGTCGAGCATGCCAGAACGAATCATTCTTGCTCCCATCATTAATGCGTTGGCAGCCGAAGAACAAGCAGTCGAAATGGTATTGATAAAGTCATTGATTCCTAATTCCTCAGCAATCTGATCACTGCTGACACCACTTGAATGATGTTTGTAATTTTCTGGATTATGATTCTCGTTATTGAGGTAGTTGCGATATTCTTGTTCAGAAATATCCATACCACCAACCGATGTTCCAGAGATTAATCCTGTTTTTATTTCGTCAGAAATAAGATGACCTTCGAATGCTTGTTTTGCAGCAACCATTCCTAAAAGTGCAGTTCGAGAACCATCTGTTCTTAGCTTGTACTTTGTCTTTAATTCTTCGTTAGAAAGAGCTATTTCACCAACTTTATACGCTTTCGTTTCTTCTTTTTTACCTGTTGCAATTCCAGAACGCTCATTTTTTAATGCATCAAGCGTTTCTTTTTCTCCAACTCCAATAGCTGAAATTAAACCGTAACCAGTGATGTAGATTTTCATTTTTGAAATTAAAATGGTTTTAAGTTTTGTTGTTTTTCTCAATATATTCCGCCAAAGAATTCACAGATTGAAAAATATCTTTTCCTTCACTTGGGTCAGCAATCTTGATTCCGTAATTCTGCTCTAGTAAAACAATAAATTCCAATGCATCAATAGAATCTAATCCTAATCCTTCTCCAAAAAGTGGAGCATCATCTTGGATGTCTGCAGGTGTTAAATCTTCAAGATTCAATTGCTCAATGATTTGCTCTTTTAGCGTTTGTTTTAAATCACTCATAATTATTGGTTGTATAATTTTATTAATTCTTCTTTTATTAATTCCTTGTTATCGTTTCCTTCATTTTCAATTAGAAATTCAAAACATTCTTCTTTTCCGTCAAAAGAATTGACCCATCCACATAGACAGGCTTTTGCTCCTTTGCTAAAATAAAAGTTAATTTGCTCTAAATAGAATTCTGCATCAAATTTTTCTTCGATATAGAAACAATTTTCTCCGTACCATTTGTGCCTAATCGCTAATTCTCCCGTGAGAATGTTTGGCAAGGTGTATACAAATAGGGAAGGGCTCGGACTTCCTTTTACTTCGTAACTGTTGATGTATTTTAGGTCGGTATCTTGACTCGAACTAGCGTTTGCAAAAAGCAGTACCATTCCGTTGTCGTCATATTTATTGGTGTTAACAGCGTTTGAAAGAGTTTCTGTAGAAAGAAAAGCCATTTTTGATAAGGCATCCATTTTGTGAAATTTGGAATAATCAATTTCTAGTTTAGAATAGATTTCTTTCTTCCAATTTTCTTCTGTTAGGGAGAATTGAAGTTCGTTATTTAAAAAGACTCCTTTTGGCGATATGTAAATGCTTGCGACTAGTTTCATGGACATTTTTTTAATAATAATGACGCATTTCCTCCTCCAAATCCTGATGCTGTTTTCAGAATGGTTGTTACTTCTTGCTCTTTACTTTCTTTCAAAACGTTAATTGCTCGGGTTGTTCCTGTTTCTTCAAAACCGATAGACTTTAATAATATGTTGTGTTCCATCATTTTCATGGTGGAAATGACTTCAATTAAACCAGCTGCTCCTAGCGTATGTCCAAAATAACCTTTCAAACTGTTCAGCGGTGTGTTTATTAAACCTAATCGATCGAAAGCAATACTTTCCATTTCATCGTTGTAATTCGTTCCTGTTCCATGGGCAGAAATAAAGTCGATTTGATCAGAAGTAATGGTTGCTCTATTCATTGTTTTATTCACGGAGCGAAATAATCCTTCGCCTGTTCGTGAGGGACCAGAAATATGATTTGCATCGTTGGAAGATGATCCTCCAAGGTAGTTCACATGAAAAGCGTCATTTATTTTTTCTTTGCTAAGGATAACTACTCCACAAGCTTCACCGATGCAAATTCCCTTTCGATTTTTATCAAAAGGCTTGCTTGGTTCGTTACTCAGGGCAAATAGCGATTGAAAACCATACACAATAAAATCGGATAAGGCATCAATGCCAATTACGACAACTTTTTCATAATCAGAATGATTCAAGTAGTCAGCTGCTGTGTTAATTGCAATCACTCCAGAAATGCAAGCATTTGAAATCACAACAATTTTATTCTTCAGTTCCAATTCTTCTTTCAGAATAGTTCGAGTGGAAGCAAAGGTGTCTTTTGGTAATGCGTTTATATCTGCTTTTGTAGAGCTGATAATAACCAATGTCTGCTTATTGGAGAATAAATCACGTCCATGCACCTCAATTAAATTGTGGCATGCACGTTTCAATAATGTATTATATCTTTCTTCCGATGGGAGAGAGCTTATCCTTCCCAAAGGCCAATTCTCTTGGTTAAATCCTGAGTTATCAATAAATTTCACCCCTGATTTATTTTTTAACATCGCATCGAAATTTGCTTCTGTTGAATTTCCGAGTGGTGTAATCATTGTTCCGTATGTCATGAAGATCTCACTCATACTTCTTTCCAATTTTGTTTTGCTTCCCAATCAAGAATAAACGGAGGCTTTATCAATGCGAGCAAGTTATCTTTGACTCCTAAAAACACTTGTGTTGTTGAACCTGTTGCAGCAATTGCGTTAGTTGCACGGTTGGTCACAACATACTTAAATACAATTTTGGATGCTTGATGATATTCAAGTGTTGCTTTTACTAAAACTTTCTGTCCGTAATAAACGGAAGCCTTGTGATTGATGTCAGATTTAACGATAGGTGTATAAAATCCTTCTCCGTAAACATCGAGGTATTCCAAACCATGCTCTTCTCCAAACTTTTCGCGTGCATCCTCGAAGAATTTTAAATAATTGCCGTGCCACACAACACCCATTGCATCGGTTTCACTAAAACGAACAGCAATTTCTATGGTTGATTCTAATATTTTCACGCTAAAACAATTTTCATTTGGCAATCGAGTAATTTTGCTCCATTTTCAAAGACAGTTCCTTGAATTAAATGAATGTTTCCGAAGGTATTCAAAATTTCTACTTCTGTGTTTAATTTTGCGCCTAATTTGGGTAAAAAATGCACTTTTAATTTTGTAATTGCTCCGATAAAACCAATTTTAGGCTCTCCCTCTTCTTCCAGTGAACCTAAATAACCGAATCCTGCTGCACATGTTTGAGCAATGTTTTCTGTCAAGGCTGACTCTGAAAGCTCGTCATCCAAAAAGATGTTAGAATCGACAACTTCAAAGCTTGTCTTGAATCCTTTTTCATCTACAGAATGCAATTCATCAATCATGATAAAAGGTTCTCTCTGAGGAATGAAATTTTTAATATTTTCTTTAGTTGCCAGCATAATAGTTGTAAAAATTGAACCATTGCATCGGGTACTTCTTGACCATTGATTCTAAGTGAGTGACATATTTTTGAGCAATTTCCTCGGGTGATTTTGTTTCAACCAAAGGATCAGTTGCATATAGTTCGTAATGAAATTTGGTAGCTTTAGCAGCGTAAACAAAAGTAATAGGCGCTTTGAATTTATGCGCAAGAATAAAAGGGCCTAAAGGAAATTCTGCTTTGCTATTGAGAAAGTCTAATTCAATGTTTTTACCCACATCACTCACTCTGTCTGCATGAATCGCAATGAATTCATTTTTTTTCAACGCTCTGTGCATTAGAATTAAATGCGACATATCATCTTTAATTGGAATGAGGTTGTATTTCTGTCCTCCCGTTTGTGTTTTCAAGAAGTCTTTGATTTTCTCGACTTCTGCGTCCATCATCACGATGTTAATGGTGCTAGTGATTCTTTCTCGGATGAGGTTTCCTGCATTCTCCCAATTACCAACATGACCAGAAATCAAGATGCCTCCTTTGTTGTCGTCATTCATTTTACGCAAGACTTTTTCATTGTTAAAGCGATGCGTAAATGATTTACGTTTATTGGTGTGCATTGCAATTCTGTCTATCAATGTTTGCCCGAAGTTGTAGAAATTTTTGAAAGCCATTTTCTTGGCCTCTTTCTTCGTCTTACCCATTCCAAGGGTGTAGAATTGCAGTATGCCGTTGCGTTGTTTCTTTGCAAAAAGAATAAAATAGAAAGAAACGAAATAGCAGAAAAAATAGGAAACCTTTAAACCAAAAAATCGAATACAAAACACGAAGAATTTGTACCCGAGCAAGGAGCCTTTGGTTTTACCATCCCATTTCTTTTCCATTATTTTAATGGTGCTTTAAGCTAGTTTTTTCTCAACTAGATCGTAAAAATCGTTGAAGGTGTCAATTTTTGAAGTCCTCTGATGTAGGTTTGAATCCTAAGTTTTCTTCAATAACAACAACTAAGTCAACGTGATCCAAACTGTCTAAATCCAAAGTTTTCTGGAGGTTATTATTTCCAGTAATCTCGTCTTTATCTACTTCAAATTCTTCGGATAAGAATCGCTTTGTTGTTGTTTTTATTTCTTCTCTTGTCATGTTATTGGTCAAATAGTCTTGTTATTTTACGAATTTTTTTACAATTAACGAAGAATTTGTTCCTCCAAATCCAAAAGAGTTGGAAAGGAAGGTATCAATTTTCTTCTCAGTATATTCTGGTACGACGTTGATTTTTTGAGAATCTTCGTCTGGATTTTCAAAATTAATATTGGGTGCTACAAAGTCATTCTGCATCATCAGCAAAGAATAAGCAACTTCACTTGCCCCTGCCATCCAACATTCGTGTCCTGTCATACTTTTTGTAGAACTTACAGGTACATCAGATCCTAAGATAGAATGAATTGCTTGTGCTTCCATTGAGTCTCCAACTGGAGTAGAAGTGGCGTGCGCATTCACATAGTCAATTGTATTTGCAGAAACACCTGCTTGTTCTAGTGACATTTTCAAAGAACGGTATTGTCCATCAAAATTAGGGTTAGAAATATGATCTCCATTGGATGAAAAACCATAACCTAAAATTTCTCCTAAAATTGGTGCACCTCTTTTTTCTGCTGATTCTAGTGATTCGATAATCAATGTGGCAGCACCACCAGAAGGAATTAATCCGTCTCTATTCTTATCGAACGGTCTGGACGCTTTTGTTGGAGCATCATGACCAACTGAGAATGCACCCAATCCGTCAAAACTTGCCATTGCATAAACATTGATTTCTTGTGTGCCTCCGCAAACTACGCGTTCTTGCAATCCTTGCTTGATGAGTAAGTACCCCATTCCAATTGAATGAGAGCCAGATGCACAAGCAGCACTCAATGTGATGTTGATTCCTTTTAATTTATAAATCGTGGATAGACTCATGTTGACTGTACAGTTCATATTCTGAAAAATATCTCCACTTCCAATCAGCGTTGTGTCTCCTCGTTCTCTAAGTTTATCAATTGTATTAATTACGGCTCCCGCTGTACTGTCATTTCCGAAGATGATTCCTGTTTCATTTTTTTCTAAGAAGTCTATATCCAACTTTGCTTGCTCTATTGCTTCCATGGTTGACATGTAGGCAAACATTGCAGGTTGGTGCATTCCTAATCGTTGTCTTCTTGATAAGAAAGGTTTCAAATTCGGATCCTCGACCATTCCTGTTAAGCAAGAACGATAACCGATTTCTTCACGCGATTTGTCATAGACGATACCACTTTTTCCAGTACGCAATGATTCTAGTACTTCTTCTTTACCGTTACCGATGCAAGAATAAAGACCAATACCTGTTATGACAACTCTCCTGTTCATTTATGCGTAAATTCCTCCGTTGATATTAATAACTTCCCCCGTGATATAAGCTGCTTTATCAGAAGCTAAGAAACTCACTAGGTTGGCAACTTCTTCTGGCAAACCAAAACGATTTGCAGGTACCATTCTTTTTAACTCATCCTCATTCAAGTCGCTTGTCATGTCAGATGCGATAAATCCTGGTGCAACAGCATTAACGGTAATTTTTCTTTTAGCTATTTCTTGAGAAAGTGCTTTTGTTGAAGCAATCATTGCTCCTTTGGCAGCAGAATAATTTGTTTGACCAGGTACACCTTTCAGTCCAGAAAGAGAAGCAATGTTTATGATTCTCCCAGAACGATTTCGCAACATTTTCTTGATGATTGCTTGTGTGCAATTGTACATTCCTTTCACAGAAACATTCATTACACTATCCCAATCATCTTCTGTCACCCAAGGAAATAAATTATCTCTTGTAATTCCAGCGTTGTTAACTAAAACTTCAACATGACTATCAGGGTTATCGTTTTGCCATTTTTCCATTGCTGGAGCAACAGCTGACGAATCTTCGACGTTGAATTGCATTAGTTCTGCCGTTCCACCATTTTCTTCAATGATTCTTTTGGTTTCATTTGCCGCATCAACATTCGAAGAGAAGTTAATGAGAATATGAAGACCGTGGTCCTTTGCTAATTGAATGGCGATTGCTCTACCAATTCCTCTAGACGACCCTGTTACTAATGCACATTTCATAGTTCTATATAATTAGCGCGTAACAAATCCGTTACATTTTTAATATTATCAGATTGTGGTACATCCTCAATAACTGCCGGAGCAACACTTCTAATTAAATCGTATATTTTCTTCGTTTTAGAAGATAGTCTTTCTTTTTCTCCTTCAGGGAGTAAATCAATTGCTTGACAAACAGCCATCATGTGAATTGCCATTACTTGGAATCCATTTTCAATAACATTCTTTGCAATTACAGCACTGTTTGTCCCCATACTCACAATGTCTTGATTATCATTGTTATTTGGGATACTATGAACATACATTGAGTTAGAAAGTGTTTGACTTTCTGCAGTTGTAGATGTTGCTGTAAATTGCATTCCTTGAATTCCAAAGTTGAATCCTAATTTCTTCAGATTTAAGAATGCTGGAAACTTACCGTTAAGGTTCGCATTCATTAAGAAATTTAATTGACGTTCTGCTAACATTGTTAAACGAGTCACAACAATCTTAATCTTATCCATTTCTAATGAAACATAATCTCCGTGGAAGTTACCTCCGTGAAAAACATTTTGTTCTTCAACACTGACAATAGGGTTGTCATTCGTAGAATTCAATTCATTCTCAATAACATCTTGAGCATAATTTAAAGTTTCAAGAACAGGACCTAATATTTGCGGAACACAACGGATAGAGTAGTACTCTTGAATCTTCTTTTTAAATTCAGAACGATTCATTTCGTCGTTGTCTTTGAATAATTCTTCTCTCTTTCTAATCAATTCACTATCAGAAAGAAAAGAACGCATGTTGGAAGCAATTTCTTGCTGCCCTTTGTGTCTTTTAACGTTGTTTAAACCAGTAGAGAATGAATCATCAAAAGCTTCCATTACTTCATTGATGATAGATGAAGATGCAATCGACCAATTCAATAAACGTTTCGCATAAATCAAATTGATAGCACCAATTCCTGTCATACAAGAAGTACCGTTCATTAACCCTAGACCATCTCTTAATTTAACCTCAAGAGGTTCGATGTTTAATTCTTTTAAAACATCAGCAGTATCTCTTCGTTCTCCATTGTAAAAACAATGACCTTCTCCGATAAGGTTTAATGCAAGGTGCGCCAATTGAACTAAATCACCACTTGCTCCAACACCACCGTGCATAAAAATCTCAGGAGTGATTCTGTGGTTTAGAAATTGAACTAATTTCTCAATAACTCCCATACTGATTCCAGAATTGGCCTGTAAGAAGTTGTTGATTCTTGCAATCAATACTGCTCTTGCATATTCTTCTTCTAGAACATTTCCTGTTCCTGTAGAATGACTACGAATAAGGTTGTATTGCAGTTGGTTCAAATGTTCTTCATCAATTTTGAATTGAGCCATTGGTCCAAATCCAGTATTGATTCCGTATATGATTTTATCACTTGAAAAATCCTCTAGGAAATGAAAAGATGCATTGATATCATTTGTCAATTTTTCATTTACTGAAAATTTTTCAAATTGAAGAGCGTATTTTTCAAGATCTGATAAGTTAATTTTATTCATATTTGGTCTGGTCTTATCTAGTCATTTTTAATTACTTGCAAAGTTGCAAAGTTGCAAAATTACAAAATATTAGCGTCATTTCTTAGTGATTGATGACTAAGAATAGTTAACACCTTACTTTAGCTTAATTTCTAATATTGTATGGAAGCTATCTCCGTGAAGATGGTGTTCATCTATGCATTCAAATCCAGCTTTGTCAACGATATATTTCATTGCAGATGAAGTGTACATTTTGCTGTTACCATTTGCTAAAGCGGTGAAATACAAAGAGGTTGCAACTAAACTGTGCGTTGCAGCAGGGAATCGTTGGTTGTCAATAAAGGTTTCCATGATAAAGATTCTTGCATCTGCTTTCATGTTCTTTTTAATCTTCAATAAGATTTGCTCAATTTCAGCTTCACTAAAGCAATCTAAGAATTGACTCATCCAATAAACATCTGCTCCAGCTGGAATTTCAGAAGTGGTATCTAGTAAATCAATTTCTTGGAAATCAACGCGGTCTTTACTTTCTTCAATTTGTCCGATGTTTTCTTTTGCAACTTTAATCTGCACCGGTAAATCAAACATTTTCATTCTTACATCAGGGTTATGCTTTGTCGCAGCAATACACCATTTGCCTGTATTTCCTCCGATGTCATAAATCAGTGCAGGATCGTATTTGAAAATTACTTTTAACGCATCGTCAAAAGAATTATCTGAATAGAAATGGTCAAAATCAAACCACGATGTTTTTATAGGTTCTGGCAAAATAGAAAGACCTTGGTAAATGGTATCCCAATCACCGAGTGTTTTTAATCCTTCTGCTTTTCCATTAATAATTGATTCTTTGAGGTGAAATAAACCTCGATAACATACATCATGCGTGAAGTATATGTTCACACGAGTCATTTCATCACGAAGAATGAAGTAACCAATTTTAGTTGCTTTATAAACATCCTCTTCCGCTTGTTCAACTATCTCAGCTGATGCAGCCATTTCTAACAAAACCCTCACACCATATTCTGATACTTCTGCTTTTGAGGCGATAGCCTTAATAGACATTGGTGCTCTGTTTTCATGCATTACTTCAAGAATTTTTAATTCAAGTAAGCAATAGGCTGTTTCAAAAACAAAAGGACTAAATGCCAGTTTGTGTGCTTCGTGTAATGCGTCAATAGCTTTCATACAATTCAAATGTGTTTGTTTGTCGTTGATTCGAAAATAGCTTAGTGGTAAGTTATTTAAGATATCAACGGGTGCAAAAATATTAAAAAAAGAGGAGAAGACAAGTGTCATTACTTAAAAAGAAAGCCCTAGCCAATTGATTTGGCTAGGGCTTTCTTTTTAAGTCTATTTATTTAGTCTACAATGTTAATTTTAAGCATTACATCTTCTTTCTTTTTTTTGTAACACTCAACAGCAAAGGAGCCATTGTCTAGTTCAATTATTCTTCCTGTATTAAATTGATATAAAGCTATACCTTTAGCATCTTTAGTATCAAGAATTGATAGTTTTTCAGTCTTTCCGGATTCTTTTTCGATTTTAAATCCAGTTAAGAATCCTCCTCTACCATCAACATGAGTTTTTGGATATTTAGTTAAAGGTAATTCGATGTTTTTTACATTATCAAGAAAAAGAACGTATTGATAATCTTTTTGATTAATTACATGGTACCCCATTCCTCCACGTGGTGCTCCTCCTTTCTGGTTTTTTGGAAGTTTTTGCATCCAAACTAATTCATTGTCAGCATTAATATGTGCTGCAAGAATTTCCTGATAGTAGTATGTATAAGTTGTTTGACCAGTTTTTGAGTTGTAATGAGAAACAACATAGTATCTTTCTCCATATATTGTCAATGATCCATCGTCTCCATATTGAATTTCACGAAGAACCATATTAGGCATAGAATAATCTTTTTCTCCATCCTTTTTCTCCATTCTACTTTGAGCTCTTTCAGATTTGTAAAGTTTCATTACATCAACAGGTATTTCATAGGTCATTTCGTCTGTTAATTCCCCCGCGTCATCAAGCTTGTATAAGAATACTCCATCAGTACCACTTTTTGCCTTGTTTCCATAATATCCAGCAATTGTAATACCTCCATTTCTTCCTTCATAGAAGCCAATGTTTTTTACAAACTTATCTTTCATCTTTATTTTTGTAGAACTTAATGATTGGTCTTCAGCATCAACTCTAATTAACTCCAAGTCATAATTCAATCTACCCTTAACAATTTTCTTTGCTGTTTCTGTACGGTAAACCTCGGCAAGAATGTAACTATTCCCTTTTTCATCAATAGTATATCCTACATTATTCATTTTCTTTTCAGTGTAAGGCATTTCGATAATTTGTGACCAAACTTCCTCCATGTCCTTTGAATATACATGCATTCCAATTAAATCCTTACTATATGCATCATTCTTAGTTTTAGGTTTCATTCTATATTGAACGATGAATCTATTTCCAGTATAAGAACCGTCAAAGTTGAATTTCCCACCTCCATATCCTGGAGCTAAAAAACCAAAAGAAAAACCACCAGTGACTTTTCCTTTTACTTTAATTAGCAATCTTTCTTTCCCTGCCCAATTAGCTTTGTCAAAATCAATTTCTCGAACAAATAATTGTTCAGTATAATTGGCTTTGTCCCATCTTGAAAAGAAAAAATAGATGTGTCCTGCATGCTCAATGTATGATTCAGGAGTAAAACCTTCCCCTTTTTCTACTATGTTGTGCTTTACTTCGTTTAAATTCTCTCCGCTAAATTTTTGAAAGTGAAACTTACCCCTTCCATATTTTACGGCTAAGACTTCTCCGTCTTTACTGTAGTAAGATTTAATTCCATCGACCACTTTGTATGGTTTACTTATAGAATAGTTGAATTCTTTGGATAGTTTTACTTGTCCATTTACACTAAGAGTTAATAGTGTAAAAGCAGTAATTAATAGTAGTAAATGTTTCATTTAGTTTGTTTTTTTTATAAAATGTGACGGTAATATACCAATTATTAGTTAAGAAAAATCTAAATCGCAGTAATCAAACTTTAAGCCAAATAATATGCTCATTTTTTCTACTTTTGACAGAATTATTAAATACAAAGACTAATCTTACTATTTTAATTAATCAATTGGGTAAACTTTTTTCAAATATCGTTCAGTTTTTCAATAAGAATCTACTTGTTTATTTAAGTATTCTCATTGGCGTTGTTTTGTTCATGGTTTATGGTGTTTCTCGTCTTCAAATTGATGAGAATATTTACTCTATTTTTCCACAAGGAGAGGAGTTTCAAAAGTTCAATAAGGTACTGAAAGAGAACAATCTAAATAAGCAAATTATATTTTCTATTGATGCTGATGTGGAAGAATACGAGTTGCAAGAAAGGCTTGATTCTGTTTCAAAAGTTGTCATCAATAATTCTGATGGTCTTGTAAAAGGATTTGAGATTTTTAGAGAAGATCAACAGGAAACAGTTCTGAATTACTTTTATGAGTCGCTTCCAGGATTGCTAAGTAAAGATGACTATCTAAGGATAAATCAAAAGGTAAATAAGGATTCCATTGGCCATGCAATAGAGGTAGTTTATGATAAAATGACTTCGCCTAATGCGTTATTTATGCGGAAGGTTTTTGCTAAAGACCCTCTTGGTTTGGCGTGGAAGAAGTTACAATCCTTGCGCCCTCAAGAAGATTCCAATGCGATGTTTGTAGAGGATGGAATCTTGTTTTCTGGAGGTAAGAAACGGGCAATGTTTACTGCTATTCTTAATTTTGAATTAGAAAACAACCTCAAGAATGAACAGTTGAACCTTCGTTTGCAAGAGTTGAAAAAAGAAATCAATGCGGGGAACGATATCGGTTTTGATTACTTCGGAACTTTTCAAATTTCTTATGAGAATTCTAGGCAAGTAAAAGAAGATACCTTTCTGACAATGCTGATAAGTATAGGATTGATTCTTCTCTTATTAATCGTCTATTATCGAAGTATATTAACTCCCGTTTATTTTGTTCTTCCTGCAATTTTTTCAGGATTCTGTGGATTAGGAATGGTTGGTTACATTCAACCTGAAATTTCTGCTATATCGATTGCAACTTCTGCTGTGCTTATGGGGATTGTCCTCGATTACTCTTTCCACTTTTTTACGCATTATAATGACTCTAAGAATTTATTAGCGACGGTCAAAGAACTTTCTTTTCCTATGTTGGTTGGAAGTTTTACAACGGTTGCTGCGTTTTCCGCATTGATTTTTACCGATTCAGTTGTCTTGCAAAACTTTGGGTTAATTGCCTTGTGTACTTTGACCGCTGCAGTATTTTTTACCTTACTATTATTGCCAACATTTTTATTTGCTACAGGCTACAAGCCAAAGGGAGAAAGAGGACCAAAAGTTTGGTTCACTTTGCCAAAATGGTTTGCTAAGATTTCTATTTGGTTGATTCTTATCCTAACAATCGTTTTATTTTTAAAAGCAAATGGTTTCCAATTCGATGCTAATTTAAATAATTTAAGTTACCATCCAGATGAATTAGCGCAGAAAGAAGAAGTGTTCACAGGAATAAATCCAAGGACAGAAAAGAAGTTACACTTATTTGTTTCTGGAGCAACAAAAGAAGAAGCGGAAAGAAAGAATTTTGAGTTGTATCAGCAATTATCGGTATACAAGAAAGTAAAAGGATTGGAAGAAATTATTTCAGTTGCTCCTTATTCTATTCCAACGAGTCAGCAAAATGAAGGTTATCAGAGATGGTCTCAGTTTTGGCAAAAGAAGGGAGAAATAACTGTCAGTCGAATACAAGCAAAAGCAAAAGAATTAGA
>DQTF01000165.1 GCA_015662935.1 Crocinitomicaceae bacterium
AATCTCTTATTTAATCCAATAAAAAATGATGATTGGATAGATTATTGTGTTGAACGATACCGAATTGGTATAAATTTTAATCCATTTTTTATCATCTTTGCAAAGTGAAATACATCGTCCTTCTTATTCTATCGATTCCTATCTTTGGAACTAGTCAATCATACTTCCAAAAACATTTTGGAGGATCAATTGGCATTGCGATGAATCTAGGATCACATCAATCTTCTTTTGGCTTGACTTTAAATGCTTATTGGACGGACTATTTTGTGCAAATAAATGCCAACACAACTGCCAACTACCATTTTTACAACCTTGGAGAGCGTACAAAATATTGGGAAATGAGAAATGCGGTAGGATTAATTCTTCTCGCTGGTAAAAAAGAACGAACATTCGATTTTCAATTGGATGGACTCAATCATCAAACCAACTACAATTATGGAATTGGCTTCAACTACATCAGTTATAAAGATCAAGTCGGAACTTCTCAGTTGTCCGGAGGTTTCGTTGCACATATAAAGCAACTTTCTATTTACCATGAGAATGATGTGTTTGGAGGACAAGCAAGGGATCGATTCAGGACCGGACAGTTTCATTTTTCTTACCAATACCAAGATTATAAATTTGGTTTAGGATTAAAAATGTGGACGGGAGAAACTAGAAATGGGAGGTTCGTAGATGTTTCGACCAATAAAATCAGAGGTGGTTATAAAATTCTGGAAGCATTACCTTATGGTAAAACAAGTCATGGGATTCTTTATGGATCATTCTCTTACAACCTCCCCTACAAACAAGATGTTTTCTTGAAAATTGGTATTGACAGTGAGTTAATTCGTCATGGATTTCAGAATAGATTGATTCACGATTTAATTTTTCTACCAAAAAACGTGAAGCATCATTCTTCTCATTACCCTATGTTAGATAAGAAAGGAAAAGCAGTTTTTAATAAAAAGGAGATAAGACCTTCCAAATATTACTTTCAATTTGGCTTAATGGAAGGTTGGTACAATTAACTTGAAATAAAAAAACACCTCGAAATAAAACTCTTTCCTATTCTTACCCTTTCGAGAATTTAGCAAAGTCTTTTGCAAAGTAGGTCAATATACCATCTGCTCCTGCTCTTCTGATACTTAACAACATTTCAGCCATTGAGGATTCATAATCGAGCCAACCATTAGCACTAGCAGCATAAATCATCGCACATTCTCCACTTACATTGTATGCTGTAATCGGAATATCAAAATTCTCTTTCAATAAATGAATGATATCTAAATAACAAGTCGCTGGTTTTACCATCATCATATCCGCTCCTTCTTGATAATCTAATTCAGCTTCAATCAATGCTTCATTCTTATTCGCAGGATTCATTTGATATGATTTTTTATTCCCACTTTTAGGAGCAGAATCTAACGCATCTCTAAATGGTCCATAAAAAGCACTTGCATATTTTGCTGTATAAGACATGATGCTCGTTTGCGTAAAACCTTCTTGATCCAAAGTATCGCGTAAATAACCAATTCTTCCATCCATCATATCTGAAGGTCCTAAAATATCTATTCCTGCTTGTGCTTGCGCAATTGACATTTTAGCAAGAATAGGCAATGTTTCATCGTTAAGAACTGTGCCATTTTTCACCAAACCGTCATGACCATCAGAAGAATACGGATCCATTGCAACATCGCTCATCAAAGAAATTTGAGGGAAATTGTCTTTTATTTTTCGGATTGAGTCCAAGTAAAAATTGTCACTCGCATAACTATAAGATGCAACAGTGTCTTTTAACCTTTCTTCCACCGCAGGAAAGAGAACAAACTTATCTATTCCTAATTTGATGCATTCTTCCATTTCTGGTAAGAGCGTATCCAATGACCATCTATAATTAGAAGGAAGGGATTTAATTTCTTTCTTTATACCTTGTCCATCCTCAATAAACAGAGGATAAATTAAATTTGCAGACGTCAATTGTGTCTCTTCTATCATTGATCTAATCGCGATAGAACTTCTATTTCTTCTTGGTCTTCTTCTCATTGTTAAAAAATATATGAAACAAATTTAATAAATCAATGTGAAGATAAAGAGAAATAATTATATTTACCTATCTAAAGAAAACACTATTATATGAAAAAATCTGGAATTCAACTTTTCCTAGCGATATCAGTAGGAAGTATGTGCCTTACATCTTGTGAGAACGATGCTCCAATTGAAGACAATGTAATTGACAAAGAAGTTTTTGACCCAAACAGTTCTCTTAACACTGTATTTGACGGGAAAATTTTCAGCGTCCCTTCACCTGTGCAAACAGCTTACCTAATTAAGGATCTTAATTTAGAGTTTGATGCAAGCTTAGGAAATAACGTAGATTTAGCAAGTGACTATGTTACAGAATATCAGCAATCTTTAAACTTAGGAGTTTATGGTGCTGATTTAGGTTACTCTGCTTTGTACGATCAAAAAAACACTACGTTAAAATATTTAGCTGCTGTTCAGAACTTAACAAGTCAACTTGGTTTGGATGCAGCTTTTAATGATAATTTTCTAGAGAATTTTGAAACGAATTCAGAAGATGACCAAAAAATGATTCATTTAATGTCAGAAGCTTTTAAGCAAGCTGATAATTTCTTAAAGAATGGAGACAGAAAAGCAACTTCAGCATGGATATTAACAGGAGGTTGGATTGAATCCCTTCATTTTGCTTGTCAACTGAATGCAAAACATCCAAGTGCAGACATAAAGCAACGAATTGGAGAGCAGAAACAAACCATCGGTTCTATCGTTGATATTTTAACGGAGTACAATAATGAAGGAATGAATGATCAGTTAATTACTGACATTAAGGACTTAAAAGATTCTTTTGATAAAGTAGTGATGAATTACGAGTACATTGCTCCAGAAACAAATGAAGAAAGTAGAATTAGTAATTTTAGACATAAGTCCAGTGTAGAAATCACAGAGGAAGTTATGAAAGAAATTGAAACAAAAATAACAGCAATTCGCGCAACAATTATTAAAGCATAATTATATGAAATTTATAACATTACTAATCATTTCTGTATTTACCCTTGGAACTGTAAATGCGCAAGATTGTGAAAGAATCGTTCAGGATTGCGAAGCTCTTTTAACTGACGAGAATGGCAACAAATTTGTCTCCGATGGTCAAGTTTACACAGCATTCTTAGATAGAGAGAAGGCCGAATTTAAAACTACTTTTTTTGGTGGTTCAACCTACCGACTTGCAACCAGTGCTGGTTCTAGAGAGAATTTTGTCATCTTTACTATAAAAGATCAAGAAGGACATATCTTATTCTCTAACAAAAACTATAAAAATTCACCTTACTGGGATTTTAAAGTTGACAATACCATTCCTGTTACCATTACTACAGAGCTAGATTTAGACTTAAAAGTAACAGGCTGTGTAGTTATGCTAATTGGTTTTAAAAACTAACATCTTCATACAAACATATTAACCTATGAGTGAAAGGATTCTTCAAGCTTTAATGCACCTCTTTGCTATTATTGCAAAGATTGATGAAGTTTCTGAGGATACTGAAGAAGAAAAAATTCAAAGTACCAAAGGTCAAAAAATTGTTGAAGAATTTCTTAAAACAGAACTTAGTTCTGAATACATTGATAAATATTTAAACGTATTTAGCAACTATCTTGTTTCTACAAGAGGCAGAATCGTATCTAAGAAAAAAGACAGGAAAAGAAATGCGCTTCATTCTGTTAAAATTTTAAGAATTTGCACCCAAATTAACAAGGAACTGTCGCAACGACAGAAAGTTATTGTTCTTGTCAGAATAATGGAGTTTATCCTTTTAGATGATGAAGTAACAGAACGAGAAATCAATTTTGCTGAGACTGTTGCGGAAGCTTTTCATATTTCAACAGAAGAATACGAAAGAGTTAAATTTTTCATTGAGTTTGAAGGAAAGCAAGTCGACGATAGAAATCATGCCTTGTATCTCTACGGTAAATCAATGAGCAACTTATTGTTTTCTAAATCTGAAATTGTTCAAGGTCTAGACTCCCCTATTTTAATTATCTACATTGAAAGTGTTCGAAGTATCTTTTTTCGATATCTAGGAAAAGAAGAACTCTACGTAAACGGTAGAATGGTTTCTACATCAAAAGCTCACCTTTTTAACACTGGGTCAACTGTAAGAACTAATAAAAGTTCGCAAATCTATTACAGCGATATCATTACTCGATTTACTGCTAGTAAAGAGGATTTACAATTGACATTTAAAGTAGAGAATGTCGTTCATTCTTTTGAAAGCGGAAAAAATGCCATTCACAAAATTAATATTTGTACTAATGCAGGGAACTTAGTTGGTTTGATGGGAGAATCGGGATCGGGAAAGACCACGTTGCTTAACATTATGAATGGCAAGGTTACGCCAAAATATGGTTCTATAAAAATTAATGGAATCGATTTACATGAAGATAAAGAGCTATTAGAAGGAGTAATTGGAAATGTAAGTCAAGATGATCTTTTGATTGAAGAGTTAACGGTTTTTGAGAATTTGTTTTTTAGTGCCAAACTATCGATGAGTCAATTTTCAAAAGTGCAATTGATTCGAAAAGTAAATAAATTATTGAGA
>DQTF01000060.1 GCA_015662935.1 Crocinitomicaceae bacterium
AAAGAAGACCAAAAAATGGGGTATCTTCCCATTGCCTGGCGTTTCTGATGAGGATATTTCTGGAACTTCAGCATTTGGAGAGATTCTCAATGAAACCATCCGACAAAATGACTTTTCAAACCTTCAAGAACAAATAATAGCAAAGAAAGGAACACGAATCAATGTAAATATTCTTTTCATCGAAGGAAAAGCAAAAAAAATATTCAATATCTGGGCAGTAATTATAAAAAAGAAAAAATCACAAGGCAAAAACAGATCATTCTGGATATCATTCTTCCGTTTCTACTTGAACTTCGCATTATTCTTTGTTGCTCCTATTCTACTGTTCTTTTACACAATTCTTATTCGACCTTTTACAACAAAGAAAATCAATGTAAAAAAGAAGCATTTTTTATTCTTAGGTATGAAGAAATAAAAGCCCTTATTAAAATATCTTGCGATGGCAAAAAATAGTTCTTTCAACACTAGTATAAAATGCTAAAAAAAAGTACTTTTGCCGCCACTAATTTAACACACGAATGTCAGAAGTATATATTACGAGAACTGCATCTTATATGCCAAATGAACCTGTTTCAAATGATGAAATGGAGTCTTACCTTGGTCAAATAGGGGAAAAAGCATCAAAATCTCGTAGAATAGTACTTCGTAATAATGGTATAGAAAATAGATTTTATGCCATTGATGAAAGTGGTAGGCCAACACATACCAACGCAGAATTAGCATCTTTAGCAATTCGCAACCTCGTTAATTCTACAGAAGAATTAAAAGAGATTGACTTATTAACCTGCGGAACTTCTATTCCCGACCAAATGATGCCTTCTCATGCTGTCATGGTTCATGGATGGCTACCAGAAACAAATAACATTGAAGTTATTTCACCAGCTGGAAATTGTTGCTCAGGAATGCACGCTTTCAAATATGCGTATATGTCTTTAAAGGTAGGTGATAAGAAAAAAGCTGTTTGTACAGGTTCAGAAAGGTTGTCCAGAGCGTTGCATGCCGATCACTTTGAATTAGAAGTTTCTAAGATGCGTGAGTTGGAACAAAATGCAAATCTTTCTTTTGACAAAGATTTCTTGCGATGGATGCTCTCTGATGGAGCTGCTGCTTTTATGATGCAAACAGAAAAAAATGAGGATGGACCTTCACTTCGTGTGGATTGGGTAGAAGCATTTTCTTTTGCAAATGAAGCTGAAACATGCATGTACATGGCTTGCGACAAGGAAGCTGATGGAACCGTAAAAAGTTTCATGGATTATACAACAGATGAGATTGTTGAGAAATCAATTTACAGCGTTAAACAAGACGTTAAATTACTAGGACCTAACATTGTTAGTCTTGGTTTTAAAAAACTGCACGAAACATTGGTTGCAAAAGGAGTGACACCGGAAGATGTAACTTATTTCTTACCTCATATGTCTAGTTATTTCTTTCAGCCAAAAATTGCAGATGCATTGGAAGAATATGGATTCCCAATTCCTGAAGAAAAATGGTTTACCAACCTAAAAACAAAAGGAAATGTTGGTGCCGGTTCAATTTACCTTATGGTCGATGAATTATTCAACAGTGGGAAACTTAAGAAAGGTGACAAAATTTTACTCGCTGTTCCTGAAAGTGCACGTTTTTCCTATGTATTTAGCTTACTAACAGTTTGCTAAGATGAAAAAACACGAACTTCCACAGGACAAAGGCTCTCTCGATAATTTTACACGAGAAGTTTGCTATGTCAAAAACAAAAACGGAAAATACGAGAAAGGCTTGAGCACTGGTTGGGAAGCTAAGCAAGTTGCATTAGATAACGCTTGGGAGGAAATCAACCGAATTGTTGCAGAAATAAAACAAGAAGTTTTGAATGGAAAAGTAAGTCCCGTTAAGTATTACATGGAATTAAATGTAATGGATTTACCTGTTCTTGCAGGATATACTGGTTTCTTTGGCTGGCAAATAAAACGACACATGAAACCTTCAGTTTTCAAAAAACTAAGTGATAAAAAACTACAAAAATACGCTGAAGCTTTTGAAATTTCTGTTGTTGATTTAACGAATTTTAAAAAATAAGTGGAGAATTTTAAACACATACAAACCGCTCATTGTGAGAATGGTGTAACAGTTAATTTACTGCAAAGAAAAGGATTAGATTTCTTCAATGAACCATTAGCTTTTGGCATTGGGTCAGGCTTATTCTACATACATATTCCTTTCTTGAAAATCAATAAAGGACCTGCAATTTCTTTTCGTTCAATGCCTGGTGCAATTTTTAAAAGAACGTGCAAAGTACTTGATATTGATGTTGTACATAAACGATTTCGTTCAAAAGAAGAGGCAGAACGTTTTTTAAATCAGCAAGTTGATAACGGAAATCCTGTTGGTTGTCAAGTTGGAGTTTTTCATTTGATGTATTTTCCAAAAGCATTTCGTTTTCATTTCAACGCGCATAATTTAATTGTGTACGATAGAAAAGATGACGTGTACTCTGTGAGTGATCCTGTAATGGAGGTTACGACTTCGTTAACACGTGAAGAATTAGAAAAAGTACGATTTGCCAAGGGACCGTTTGCTCCTAAAGGACATATTTATTACCCAGAAAAGGTCAATGAGGTTTCCGACGAATTACTTCGTAAGGCAATTGTCAAAGGAATCAATCATAATGTGAGAGACATGCTTTACATTCCATCGAACAGAACTGGTGTTAAAGGAATTAACTATACGGCATCTCAAATTAGAAAGTGGCGAGCAAAGCATGGAGAGAAAAAAGCAGGTTTATTCTTAGGTCAAATTGTGCGCATGCAAGAAGAGATTGGAACAGGTGGCGGAGGATTTCGTTTTTTATATGCAGCATTCTTAGAACAAGCAGCAGAAAGACTTAGTGATGACCGATTGATTAAAATTTCTGAGAAAATCACAAAGTCTGGAGACCTATGGAGAGACAGCGCATTGCAAATGGCTGGAATCTATAAAGGAAGAATTACATCGCAAAAAGACTTTGAATATTCTGCAGATATTCTCAACGAAATTTCTGCATTAGAAAAAGAAGCGTTTAAAGAATTAAAATCCTTTAAATTGAAGTATTAATGGGAACTGTTATTGAGATAAAAACTATTTCAAAGACCTACAAAGGATCTTTAGAAAAGAGTCTTAATCATGTTTCATTCTCTATTAATCAAGGAGATAAAATCGGAATATTCGGTCCAAATGGTGCCGGAAAAACAACCTTAATTTCTATTATTTGCGGAATTATCAATGCTTCAAGTGGAGAAGTCAAATACCGTAGCAACGGAGATGCTGTTGATTTAAAATCAATGCTTTATAAAATAGGATACGTACCGCAAGATTTCTCTTTCTACGAAGAACTATCTCCTTTTCAAAATTTAATGTACTTCGGTTCATTGTATGCTATTCCGAAGAAAGAATTAAAAGCAAAAATTGATAATTTATTAAATGTTCTAGGACTTGCTCACGTCACACATAAGAAGGTCGTGAAATTCTCAGGAGGAATGAAACGCCGTGTGAATTTGGCAATCGGTATCATCAATGATCCTGATTTATTATTCTTAGATGAACCAACTGTAGGTGTAGATGTGCAAAGTAAAAATGCAATTATCGCCTATCTAGAAGAACTTAATAAAAAAGGAACAACCATCATTTATACATCGCATCATATGAACGAAGCACAAGAGTTTTGCAATCGTATTGTGCTTATTGATAAAGGAAATTTAATTGAGAGTAACACACTTGATGCTCTTCTTGAAAAACACAACGAACAAAATTTAGAGAGCTTGTTCCTAAAACTAACAGGAATAGAATACAGAGATTAATGACAAAGTTATTGGCCAGCATAAAAAAAGAATTTTTGTTGCTTATCTACGATAAGGTTGGCTTGCTGTTGATGTACTTGATGCCTATCTTTTTAGTCTTTGTCATCACAATTGTTCAAGATAGCACCTTTAAATTAGTCAATGAAAACAACCTTGAAATTCTTGTCGTCAATAATGATGATGGCGTATTGGGTGACAGCCTGCTTTCCATTCTTCAAAATTCAGGTTCATTTAAAATTACAGAAGAAAAAGCTTTGAGCAAAGAAGAAATACAATACGCTTTACTCAACGATAATCAACTACTTGCTTTTGAAATACCCAAAGGGTTCACTTCTGAAATGAATCATAAAGCAAAGAACATCAGTCGAGGGATGCTATTAGAATTTGGTGTTATAGAAGCAGACTCTACTGAAGAAATGGAGGAGAATATTTCTCCCTTAAACATGTACTACGATCCTGTTTTACAAGAGAATTTCAGACATTCGATTGTGAGTTCTATCTATTCTTTTTTAGGCGCGCTTGAAAACCGATTAATGATAGAAAACTTATATTCTGAAATGGGTTATGATGAAGTCCCTACGAATCTTGAAAATCAATTCAAAAGTAACCGTATTGAAATTCAGCAAATTGCTGCAAATAGTTCTAGCAACGAAGTGATTCCTAATTCTACACAACACAACGTACCCGCTTGGTCAATATTCGCGATGTTTTTCATGGTCATCTCTTTGGGAGGAAACATTGTAAAAGAACGTCTCAGTGGGAGCTTTGTTCGTTTGCAGACTATTCCTTCTAGTTTTGTGCTCGTTTTACTCAGTAAAGTTTTCATTTATCTCATTGTTGCATTAAGTCAATTGGCCATCATCTTCCTTCTAGGGAAGTACCTCT
>DQTF01000059.1 GCA_015662935.1 Crocinitomicaceae bacterium
AATGGGAATTAATAGCCAGTTCCCAATCAATTCTGGAGAATCTCTCCTCGCCTGCCTCAATAAGAATTCAGACGGCACAGAACTAGACCTTCAATTGACCAAAGATGGGGTTTTAGTTGCTTTTCATGATATTCTCCTACAAGACAAGACGAGTCTTTCTGGTAGAATTAGAGAGAAAAACTGGGACGAATTAAAGAATGCTCAATACACTTCTAATTTGTACTATCCCTATAAAATCGTCAAACTGAGAAACTTGTTGGATAATCTTCCAAACTACAAAGATTTCATTTTTACTTTTGACATTAAAATTTATGGCGACCCTGTAGAAGATTATTTAAATTACTACAACGATTACACTGATGCGATAACTGATTTATTCTCACTCTATCAATTACATCAAAATGCATTTACAGAAGTAAGAGAAGAAGAATTCATTGAACTTCTTCAACAGAAAGACGCTTTAATCCGACAGTTTGTAAATCCCTTATCATTTGACGAAGGCTTTCAGACAGCCAATAATCTCAACTTATTTGGTATTACTATATCTAACTCAAACATCACTAAAGAAGAAGTTGAACTTGCCCATTCACTCAATAAATTCGTGACCATATGGGGAGTAAATTCTAAAAAAGAGAATAAGAGTGCTGTAGCAAAATTTCCAGACATCATTCAAACAGACAAGCTGGATCATTTAATTAAATATCTCCAATAAAAAAAGCGGAACATTAAAAATGCACCGCTTTATCCAAGTATCTATCCTTCAACTACTTTGCTACCATTTCAACAAACTTATCGTAATCGATTTCTTTCTCGTTTAACTTAACCGTATTCTTAAAGAAAGAAGTTAATTTTTGCTCTCCTAACATATCGTAAATACGAGCAGCCTCTTCTTGATTTTGCAAAACTTGCATTGCAGATTCTGTTAATTCTTTATCTTCAGGAGCAGGCATTCCATATTGAGCATAATTGCTCACTAATAAACCTTTAGTGAAGTTAACTACTTCCTCTTGCTCTAATTTAATGTCATTATCCTTAAAGATTTTCCCTTGAATCAATTGCCATTTCAAACCTTTTGCATAACCATCATACTCTGCCTCAATTTGTTCGTCAGAAATATCTTTCTCATTAGATAATTTTATCCAACGCTTCATGAATGCATCTGGTAAATCAACCTTCGTTTTCTCTAACAGTTGCTCATAAACAGAACGAGTCAATAATTTATCAGAATCATTCGAGAACATTCCCTCTAAATCAGATTTGATTCTAGCTTTCAATTCTTTTTCATCTTTTACTGCACCTTCACCAAACAACTTGTCGTACAGCTCAATGTTTAGTTCTGCCATTTCCATTCCTTTGATCTCCGTGATCGTCATTTGGAATTTATCAGAAATGTTGGCCAATTCAGCTTCAGTGATTCCTAGCATTGCTGCTGTATCTTTTCCTCCTTTAGAAACATTTGCAGGGTTAACAATTACTTTGTCACCTACTTTCTTTCCGATTAATTCTTTTGTTGTCTTCTTATCGTCAACAAACTCCATTGAAATGGTTGATGAATGGAGAATACCATCCTCATTGATTGATTCATCATCATTCAACTCAACAAATTGAGCCAAAATCATGTCCTTTTCTCCTACTACATCTGCAGAAATTAATTTCCCATATCGACGACGTAAATCTTCGATTTGCTTCTCCATTAATTTCTTGTCGATTTTCACTTTAAAGTAATTGAACTTATTTTTTGAAGAAAGCGCAACTTTAACGTCAGGAGCAAGTCCTAAATCATAGCTAAACTCAAAAGTTTCTGGTTTATCAAAATCTCCGACAAACTCAGCATCTGCCGAAGGAATTGGATTTCCAAGAATATCAATCTTATTCTCAGTAATGAATTTCTGTAAAGACTCGTTAACGATTCTATTCAATTCTTCAGATAAAACACCTTTTCCGTATTGCTTTTTAATCATTCCCATTGGAATTTTTCCAGATCTGAAACCTGGGATATTTGCAGTTTTACGATGCTTTTCCAATATGCTTTCTACTTTTCCTTTGTAATCTTCAGGCACAACAACCACTTTGAGTTTTGCATTTAAAGCATCAATATCTTCACGAACAATATTCATCTTCTTACTTTTACGTCGTTTTTAAACAAAAAATGGTATAAGCCTATCTTATACCATCCATTTATTGTGCGGATGGAGGGACTCGAACCCACACACCTCGCGGCACTAGATCCTAAGTCTAGCGTGTCTACCAATTTCACCACATCCGCAATAATTCACTTCCACTTACTTTAAAATGGAGTGCAAAGATATTTATTTTTTTCTTATCTATAAATAAAAACACCACTTTTTTACCTAGATGATTTACTTTTAAAACATTCATAGGTGATTTTTAATTAATTTCAACCTTGATTCTAAACAACAAACTACATGAAAAGTCTCTTTTTATTCTCCATTATATTGGTATTGTTGGGTTGCGCAACCTATAAAAATCATACTCAACCAATTCAAAGTTTTACCGTCTCTTTTTATAGTCCAGGAAATGGCATCAACCAAGAAGCAAAGAAAGCATACGATACTTTTTTAACAGAAAAATACGCTAAACTTCAGTTTGAAACCATTCTTTGGGGACGAGAAGGAGAGATTGATTATTGCTTCTCAAGCATTTCTTTATCAGAAAAAAATAAAACAAGATTCATTCAAGAAACAAACGATTTACTTTCTAAGTATGATCGAATCAATATTATTGAAAACGAAGAGTGCAGAAAAGGATTAAACCTTCCTAAATAATCGAATGTTGACATCTACTTAAAATTGTGGATAAATCTAGCTCAATAAATTCTGTTTACCTCTTAAAAGAACTTAGTTTTGTAGGCTAATTGAAGAATGAAGAATGTTAACAATTGATCCTAAAGAAATTCCAGTACCAAAACTCCATCATTATTTGTTGGGAGCTATTGGTCCTAGACCTATTGCTTTTGCATCAACAGTAGATGCAAAGGGGAATGACAATTTGGCTCCATTTTCTTTTTTCAATGTGTTTAGTGCTAATCCCCCGGTGCTTATTTTTTCTCCGGCAAGATCTGGTAGAACAAATACGACTAAGGACACATATAACAATGTAAAAGAAGTAGCCGAAGTCGTGATTAACGTAGTTAATTATGACATGGTTCACCAAATGAGTTTAGCAAGCTCTCCTTTTGCACCTGACATCAACGAATTTGAGAAAGCAGGTTTTACGGCTCTAGAATCAGAAACAATTTCTCCAAAAAGAGTAGCTGAATCTCCTGTTCAATTTGAATGCAAAGTAATTGAAGTCAAAGAACTAGGAACAGAAGGTGGTGCGGGCAACTTAGTCATTTGTGAGATTTTAAAAATTCACATTGATGAGGAAATTCTCAATGAAACAGGAACAATTGACCAGCATAAAATTGACCTCGTTTCTAGAATGGGAGGAAATTGGTATTGCAGAGCAGATGAAAATTCTATGTTCGAAATTCAGAAACCAATTACAACTATTGGGATTGGTTTTGATAATATCCCTAAGGATATCAAAAAAAGTAGTATATTAAGTGGTAACGACCTCGGTCAACTTGGGAACATTGAAGAATTGCCTAACGAAACTGATGTAAACGAGTATAAATTGATTGAATTAAGTGAGTTATTTGTCTCTTTAGAAGACGACCCGACGAAACTTGAGCATCAATTGCACGAGAGAGCGAAAGAATTATTAAAAGAAAACAAAGTAGAAGATGCTTGGATGACATTGCTTTCATTTAATGATGGGTAACGGTTGCTTCGAGAACACCATAGTAAACAAACTATGAGATCTCAACACATAAATTAGAATAGGAAAGAAATAATAAGAATAAACAACAAACAAATAAGTATAACAATTATGTTCAAATTAACAG
>DQTF01000032.1 GCA_015662935.1 Crocinitomicaceae bacterium
ATCATAATGGGTATATTCGGAAAATCAGCTTTGACAATAGCGCATGCACTATCTAATTCAGAGAAGGTGATTCCATTCCAAAAAGGCTCGTCCATGATGTAGAATCCTGCAATTTTAGAATTGTTAAGCGAAGTTGCATTGATTGTTTTGAAGGTATTCCATCTACTCGTGAAATTAGCGATAAGATCGTAATTGTCTCCACTTAAGCCATTTGCGTCAACGCGTTCATAAAAAACCGATTGAATATGAACTAATGGTTGGACGCAGTGTGTATTCATTAAATCTACTCTTGTTTCGATGTCATCGATGTAATCATAAACACACATGTGTGCGATGTTCGAAAAACTATCTACTTCTGCGATGTAATTGTTGGTGTTGCCTGCGTCTTGAGGATCATCCCAAAGGCAATCTATCAATGCGAAGCCAAAATAGTTAAGATGTGCAGGGGCAGTTTGTGCGACTGATAAATTGGAAAAAAGAATTGTGACAAGAAGTAGTTGAAGTTGTTTCATGGTACAGTTTACGGAATTTTAGAATAAAAAGCCCAAATTTAGATTCAATGTTTGGTAATAAGAGTAAGCATAATTCAATCCTAAAACAACATGCTTACTTTGAAAACTGACACCTGCATTGAATGCTAGCTTATTGAAGTTGTTTTGGTATTGAAAAGGGTCTGTTATATCAGTCACAATAACTTGAAGCGTATTGCTAGGGTCTGATGCGTAAACGGGATACTTCCCAACCATTCTCACATCTGAGTTCATTAAATTATATGCTCCACCCAATGAAAAAGAAAAGTGTTTTGCTGTTTTAACAAAGTTAATTGAGAGCGGAATACTTTGCGTTGTTAGAATTAGTTCTTGACCCGTATAAGGACCATTCGCAGTAAGAGATGCAAAATTAATGGATGCCTCATTGGGTTGAATGTCCAACTGATAACTAAGTCGATTGAGTTGGAAACCAGCTACTATATATATATCAAGCCAAGAATCGGATAATGGTTTAATTAAAGTTCCAAGGTTGTGTTGGAGTGTACCTCCAAATCCAAAGACCTTTAAATTAGCTTGATTGATGGTTAGAGTTGGTAAAAAACGTAATTCGAGTTGATTTCCATTTTTTTCAACTAGACCATTGATTGTCGCTAGTGGAATTTGCTGAATTGTTGTACCCTCTGGAGAATCTAATTCTAAAATAGGACGAGACTCATAGAAAGGATAACTGGTCGTTGCTGCAAGATAGCTGTCTTTAGTTCTTAAAAGGATAGATGATTCTGTGCCAGAGAAAGTTTGTGCAATTGTTCTACTAGCATCGGAAGGTTCAAACTCTTGAAGATTTAAATCATTTACGTTGTAGGTGTTATCATTCGAGTTAATGAATGCTGCAGAAATATTAATGCCTAGTCCAAAACGAAGCTTGTCTACTTCTTTATTGTCATAGATTACTAATCGATTGTTACTACCATTGTAAGCGATTGCTTTTTCAAGAGGATTGATATAGGCAGCAATGACTTTGACAGCATCGCTTGTACCTCCTTTGATAAAGTTAGTAGTAGATGCAACTTGTGAGAATGTAACGAAGTTATCGCAAAGGAAAACGAGAAAGAAAAATAGTTTAGTCATCTCTTTTTTGTTTCAAAAGTAAGAGGAACTTGCTAAATGAAAGGTGATGTAAGTTGCTTTGGAATTCTTCTCCTCTCTCCTCTTTAATCAGCTTTGTCACATAAACCTCATTGTTTTCTCCGGTAACATTCACAAAATAGATTCCTTTTTTAAGATGAGAGATGTTTATGCTATTCCATAAAATTGTGTTGCCAGAAAAGTAATTGGACCAATTTTGTCCAGGATTATTAAGTTCTAAGTATTGTAAAAGTTTGAGCAATCGATTATTAATGCAATCAATGGTGTCAACATTGACGTCTGTGCTATAGTCGAATCCCTCAATGATTTCTTTTCTGAAATTTGAATAACAATTCGGATCAGAACTACCTCCGCAAGCACTTTGAGCTGCTGTACCATTTGGATATTTTAAACTCACTACATGAAAACCTTTATTTGCAGCAACAGATGGAAAAAGAAGAGTGCTTGATGGATTATCATACGAACCTACTAAGTGTACTACTAAGGTGTTTTGTGGAGGACATGTTGGATTGTAGAAAGAGTAATGTTTTTTTAACTCCCAACTAATGTTTGCATCTGTTACACTTGCTCTTGTCTGTATAGTGATTAATGAATTAGGGTCACATTGAGAAAACCCAATTAGAATTTTCAATGTAAATAGAATGAATAGATAAATTTCATGTGTTAAAGTTAGAGAATTATTCGCTAAGAATTTAAAAATCAGTCCACAAACATCAACTTGTCCAATTTCACTTTCATTCTCGCAAAACCAAATGATACCGTCACATTCTCTCCTTTTATTTCTTCTACAACTCCAATTTGTTTAGTTGCTATCATTTTTACCCGAGAACCAACCTTGATTTTTTCTATGTGATGAGGATCTTTTTTCTTTTGGTTGTTGGCAAGTGTTTTCTTCTTTGACTTCGCTAAACCACCTGATTTTTTGAGTTTTTCTTTCTGCTTTGATGCAACAATTTTAGACTTTTCCACCGCCAAGTATTTGCGAACTTCTTCTAGCAATTTATCGTTGATGGCTTTTTTCTTGGTATTGATGTTGTACTTTTCGATGAAAGAACTGAGTTTTTTTCCTGCATGGATATGCTTCTGATTGAATTCAGAATTTGCTCGCATATTTTGCAACTTATGCTCGTATTGTTCTTTCTTTTCAGTGTAAGTATTCCGTGCGTTTTCCGCGATGTCTTGCGCTTCAATGTGTTCTTTGTTGAGCTTGTTAAGATAAGACTTTTCTTTTTGCAAATCGCTAAGAAGCTTATCCATCTTCACTTTGTTGTCACTCAGTTTGTTCTTTGCTTCTTCAATTAAGTCATCGGGAATTCCATTTATTTTTGCGACCTCAAAAGTAAATGAACTGCCCGGTTGCCCCATAGAAAATTCATAACGAGGTTCTAAAGTTTCTGTGTTAAACAACATGCTGCCATTAACTGCATTTCGTAATTGGTTAGCCTTTAGTTTGATGTTGTTGTAGTGCGTAGTGATGACTGCGTAACTTTTTTTATTGTAAAGCGCTTCAAAGATAACCTCGGCTAATGCACCTCCTAAATCTGGGTCAGAACCTGTTCCGAACTCATCCAATAAGAGCAATGTTTTTTTGTTGGCAACTTGTAAGAAATGATTCATTCTTTTTAGACGATACGAATAGGTGCTCAGTTCATTTTCAATGGACTGATTATCGCCAATATCACTCAATATATTCTGAAACAAACACATCTTACTATTAGGGTGAACAGGAACGAGAATTCCAGATTGCAACATCAGTTGAAGAATACCAATTGATTTTAAGGTAATGCTTTTCCCTCCAGCATTTGGACCAGAAATCACCAGCATTCTCGCAAATTTATTCATCTCAATTTGCTGCGGAAGCGTTTTCTTTTTTTGCGAATTATTATTCTTCAAGAGAATAGGGTGGAAGGCATTTTTTATCTCAATTTCGAGCTCTTCTGAAATAGCAGGAAGACAACATTCTAATTCTATTGCCAATCTTGTTTTTGCATTGATAAAATCAAACTCAACCAAGATGCGTTGGTAGTCTTTAATGAGTTCTATGTGAATCAGTAATTCCGTTTTTAATACTTGGAGAATCTTGAATATTTCCTTGCGTTCATCATCGAGCAATAACTCGTATTCGTTGTTTAGAGCAACGTTAATTTGTGGTTCAATGTAAGTATAATTTCCTGCTTTGCTAGAACCGACAACACTCCCCGATATTTTACGTTTATGATTGGCTAGAACAGTTAAAACTCGTCTTTCATTGATGAAAGTCTCAGAAGTATCCCCCAAAATGTTGTCTTTTCGTAAACGTCTGACTTCTTTGTCGAAGTTACGATTGATTTGTTTCTTTATGGATTTTAAATTCGTTCTGATGTAGAGTAAATTATCGGAAGCGTCATCTTTTACTTTGCCATGCTTATCAAAAACCATTTGGATGGCATCAATGATTTCTTTTGTGTAGTAAGCAGTTCCAATTAATTGACTCAATAAAGGATAATCATTCTCCCGTTTATCAAAAAAATAGAGTAGGTTATTGATTAACATAGATGCGCTATAAACTCGCATGAATCCTTCGAGTTGAATCGCAGAGTTCTTAATGGGTAACAGTTTGATTTCTTCAAGTAATTCTTCAAACTCGATTCTCGGAAAGGTTTCGCCTTCTGTTCTGATGCTCAATAATTCATTGACTTTATGTAATTCACTGAGAACTTTTTCTCTATCAGAGCTTGGTTGGAGGTTCTGCATCTTCTCTTTCGCAGAATCTGAAATAGCATAATTCTGCAACCACTTTTGAATAGTTGTAAACTCTAAGTCATCTAATGTCTGCTTGTCAATTTTCATGGTCGGAAAAGATAGATTAATTTACAACTATGGTACTAATAATAGGGTTGTGATCAGAAAGTCGAGAAAGTCTATTTTTGATCCTACTTTTTGGTTCTTCAATTGTACTTTTGAGCAGTTTTGCTTTTCTGCTTTTACGCAAGAGAATGAAATCTATCCATTTTGATTTTCCTGATGTTGGATACAATTCATTATCAGAAAAATTTGCGGTTGATTGCTTTTCTCCCAAAGGATTAATGTTTTCGCATTCTAGTGATTTCATCATTTGAGCATAATGCTCAGATTCCATAGTAATATTAAAATCTCCGACGTAAATAGATGCGGTAGTTGTAGAATCTTCTATCGTTTTTAGTGTACGTAATTGCTTTCTGCGGATGCGATTTCTTTTGTCCCCTTTACCTGCTTGAAGATGGGTTCCAATGATTTGTATTTTATATCCAAAAAAATCAATGATGGTAGAAATACCACCTTTGCAAGCCATTTTATCACTTCCTGTAGCGGCTTTAAAATTGACATGTTTTTCAGTAATTATTTGATGCTTAGAGAGGATTAACACGCCAGAAGGCACTCCCCAAAAGCTTTTTTTTCCAGTTACGGAAGCGAAATGATACTGAGATTTAAGTTGTTTAATTAATTTTCGTTTTGCTTTCTTGTGAAAAACTTCTTGAAGAACAAGAACATCTGCTTGGCTGTTTAAAAGATAATTGGCAATGCTATCTACTCGTTCCATTTGGTCGTCTTGTAGAAATGCAGGACGTAAAAATACATTCCAAGAAAGGATGTTCAATTGATGCGTGTTTTGAGCAAAGCTTTCATTCTGTACAAAGAAAAAAATCAGTAAAATGAATAATATTCGAGTCATCATGAATAAAAGTACAAAAAAGCATTCTAATTCCGCACTTTTATTTATGTTTGAATAGAAACAAAAAACGATGAAAATAATTTCCTTTAATGTAAACGGTATTCGAGCAATTTCTAAGAAGAATTTTTTCGAGGATATGGATAAAGTGAATGCAGATGTAATTTGCTTGCAAGAGACTAAAGCTAGTGTTGATCAAGTTAAAGAAACCTTGGAAGAGCAAATGCCGAATTATTCTATTTATGCAAATCAAGCGGTAAAGAAAGGTTATTCAGGAACGGCAATTTTAACTAAAGTTGAACCGATTTCTGTGACTTATGATATGGGAATTGACGAACATGACCAAGAAGGAAGAATTACGTGTGTTGAACTAGCTGATTTTTACGTTCTTTCTATCTACGTTCCGAATTCTAAAAATGATTTATCCCGATTGGATTACCGCCAGAAATGGGATGCAGATTTATTGGCATACATCAAAGAATTAGAGAAGAAAAAATCAGTGGTTGCTTGCGGTGATTTTAACGTCGCACATCGAGATATTGATTTGGCTCGACCGAAAGCAAATTATAATAAATCGGCAGGATATACGCAGAAAGAAATAGATGGATTGGATAATTTTACGCAGAATGGACTGTTAGATTCCTTTCGGTTTTTGCATCCGGATGAGGTGAAGTATTCTTGGTGGAGTTACCGTGGTGGAGCAAGAGATAGAAACGTTGGCTGGAGGATTGATTACTTATTAATTTCTGAATCCTTGCAATCTAAAATGAAATCTGCTTTTATTCTAAATGATGTTTTAGGGTCAGATCACTGCCCATTGGGAATTGAGATATAAAAAAAACGTCCCAACTTCTTGAGACGTTCTAAACTATGTTTGGTTTACTTACCTAAAACTGCACTTTATGTAACCAATCTAGTAGTAAGACAGACGAACTTGCAAAAAGTTACAATTAGTCTTTATGTTTATATTTTCCATTGTACTTTAACTTGCCGTGTTCGTAATAATCGTAGTCAGAATCATCTTCGTCTAATGATATTGTTTTGTCGCCAATGATCACTTTACCATCTTTAGGTATTTCAATGTAAATACGGACTTCTTGCGCCCTGATTTTATCTTTTTTTGGAAAAGAATAACCTGTTGATACAGTTAAGGAATCTCCAGTAAACTCTGTGAAATGCTCAATGTTTTTACATTTTTCTAATGCTCTTTCGTGAGAATGACTTTGCACTCTGAAATTTTGCTTGATGTGAAAAATCGAATCTTTGGATTCTTTGTAGTAGATACGAATTCCATGAAAGGTGATATTTTCATCGTCAACGCGCATCATGTGCATATTTCCATTGCTCTTTACTGTAAAGTTTTCATCTAGTTGGTAATTCTCCAATTTAGAAAGAAGGTAAAGTGTGTCAGAATCTACTGTGCCTATTTCATGTTCTAATTCTCCCGTGACAAAGAAATCACGACCTGTTCTTGCTCCAACTGTTGTGCTGAGAATAGTTCCTCCAACTCCTAAAATAAAAAGAAGAAGTAAACTTACTTTCGCCCATTTATTATAGAGTCTAAAAATGAACATAGAACCGAGTAGTATGAGAAATAAGATTGCAGAAGAGGTTGCTAGAACGGAGCCCCACCAAAACAGACTGTAATCTTGTTGATTGGCAAGAAACAAAGAGCCAAACTCTTGCATGGATAGAAAACCTTGACTACTATGAACAGGAATTACTTGCATTTCAGCCAAGCCAAATATGATTAAAACGACCAGTAGAATAGTTCCAAAAGCAATTAATCCTAGTCCAAAAATAGAAGATAAAATTCTCCCTCCTCTCGAAACGCTTTTTTGGTAAGCATCGTCTTTTCTAATTCGATTAGCAAATCTTACCGAACCATCTTTGATTTTGCCAGCTGCGTTTTCAACTTCTTCCCGAACAGCTTCTACCGTGATGGGTTTTCCTTTCATTCTTAATCTATCAATGGTGCTTTTTGTTTGCGGAACGATGACCCAAAGAATGAGGTATAATGGAAGACCAAATCCTGCGAATAAAAAGAAAACAACAAATATTGCTCTGACAATGACAACGTCAATGTTGAAGAAGTTAGCAATACCAGAACATACTCCTGCGACTGTTGCGTTTTCCATATCGCGGAATAACCGTCTTTCTGTTATTTTCTCTTTTCTGGAGGAATAATTTACGTTTTCGTTTTCGCTTTCTTCGTCAATATAATCTTCTGGATTACCAAGTGTTGCCAATATTTCTTGAATATCTTCTTTCTCGATCACAGATTTACTATCAACTATTTTTGTTGAACAAATTTCAGCAATTCTTAATTCAACATCTTCGATTATTTCTTGGCTTCCTTCTTCGTTTTTTAAAGTTGTCTCTAAGCGTTCTAAATAATCTTGTAACAACTCGTAAGCATCTTCTTCTATGATGAAGTTGATTCCTTTGATATTAATTGATACTGTCTTTTTCATTTTGAATTGTTTTTAGTGATTTTATTGACTGCTTTGTTGAGATCTGCCCATGTCCCAGATAGCTCTTCTAAGAATGCTCGTCCCATTTTAGTCAACGAGTAATATTTTCTCGGCGGTCCTGATGGAGATTCTTCCCAACGATAAGTGAGTAATTCTGCGTTCTTCAGCCTAGTCAGAAGCGGGTAGAGGGTTCCTTCAACAACAATCAATTTAGCACCCTTTAATGCTTCTATGACCTCTGATGGGTATGCTTCTTTTTTATCCAGTATCGAAAGAATACAGAATTCCAAAATTCCTTTCCGCATTTGCGCCTTGGTATTTTCTAATTTCATATCCAATTGTTTTATACAAAGATATAGGTTTTAAATTGTATTATGCAATACATAGTACTGTAAAGTTTTAATTATTTTTAATATAAATATTTGTAACTCTCTGAGTTAGTTATTTTTATTGGTGTTTTGAGAGGGTTGTGATTGTGAAAAAAAGGAATATTATTTTTAATAAATAGGTTAAATCTCTACTTTTTTTCACCAAAGCTGGGAAAAAGTTCGAAAGAAATATCTTTTCGCTTCCCAAATTGTTCATTTTTTCAATTTTTATGAAAGCTAAGTTCAGTCGAGTGAGCTCCTTTGTCGCTACTCTATTCTCTAAGCATTCATTTTAATTTTATCATTCTCAATTTAATTTGCCAGTGTTACGCTTCGTGAAATTTCACTTTCCTTGTTAAATAGATAAACTTCCTTTTCCCCGCATCGTAGGAATGTGTTTTTTTCTCGGAATGGAGTTCGATGATTTCTAAAATTTCAGATTTGATCTCAGGATATTTTAAGACAAATTTTGCTAAAATGTACATTGAGTTTACTTGTGACGCAACTTTCGTTTCATAATCTTGAATGTACGAAATGAGCAAGTCAATGAGTTCACTTTCTTTGTAATCCGTCAATTCTAATCCGAGAATGGTGTTTAGAACATTTCTTCTTGAAGACTGATTTTTATTTTCTAAAAGAATGTCAACAAGTAAGTTGTAGTACAATTGAACTTCTTCTTTCTGCGTTTTGACTAGGTGAGAAAGAATCCAAGAAGCGTATTCTTCTAGTGGATATTCAGCATTATTTGCAATCAATTGAACGAGTTCTGAAATTTGGGTAGGATGCTTTTTAAAATAACTTTGGTATTCGGAGAATTTGCGTTCATTTCGAATTTCAAGAACAAGTTGGGTAATTTGCATGATACAAAGTTAAATTTATACGTCTAATAAATTGTTTGGAAATAATAATTCTGTTAATTTTAGTTTGATGAAATACCTAAAACTTTTGCTCACTTTTATTGAAGTGTTCTTTGCCTTTCTTTTTTCTATTTTTCATTTGCACTTTATGGTGGTATGATAACCGTTGGTGAATTAAAGAAAGACGGTGAATTATATATTTATGTTCAATCAAACGGGGTTCATACGGATGTTTGTTTGCCTGTGGAAAACACTGACTTTAATTGGACTGAATTTCTTGAAGTGTCTGATTATCGTGAAGTAGGAGACACAAGTTTTATATCCATTGGTTGGGGAGATAAAGGATTCTTCCTTGACACTCCAACGTGGGCAGAACTTAAAATTTCAACTGCATTAAATGCAGCCTTATTACCAAGCTCAACAGCTATGCATGTTGCTTATTCTTCAGAACCAATCATAACAAAAAGTAGAAAAAAGGTGTTCTTAAATTCTAAAGAGTATGCTAAACCCATAGATTTTGCAAAGTCCAGTTTTCAATTGAAAAATGATGAAGCTGATTTAATTATAGGAAAAGGTTACAGTGATTCAGATAATTTTTATGAAGCAAATAATTCTTATCACCTTTTTAGAACTTGTAATTCTTGGACAAATGATGCTTTAAAGGCTGCTAATATCAAAACTGGTATTTGGGCCTTATTTCCTGAAGGAATTATGGCGCACTTGTAAAAACGATTACTTTATTGTCGGGATGACAAGACTCGAACTTGCGACTTCTCGCCCCCCAGACGAGTACTCTACCAACTGAGCTACATCCCGAAAAAAAGCTCCCCGAAGGAAGCTTTTTACTATTTATTTTGTGAACTAAGCTGTTACGGCAATTACTTCCGCCATTTTCGCTCCAATTTGTGCTGGAGAATCAACAACGTGAATTCCACATTCTTTTAAAATTCTTTTCTTTGCTTCTGCAGTATCATCATCACCACCAACAATTGCACCTGCGTGACCCATTGTTCTTCCTTTTGGAGCAGTTTCACCAGCGATAAATCCAACAACTGGTTTTGTTCCGTTGTCTTTGATCCAACGAGCAGCATCAGCTTCTAAGTTACCACCAATTTCTCCAATCATTACGATTCCTTTTGTTTCAGGATCATTCATTAATAATTGAACAGCTTCTTTTGTTGTTGTTCCAATGATTGGGTCTCCACCGATTCCGATAGCAGTTGTGATTCCTAAACCTGCTTTTGCAACTTGGTCAGCAGCTTCGTAAGTCAATGTTCCAGACTTAGAAATGATACCAATGTTTCCTTTTGTGAAAACAAAGCCTGGCATAATTCCAACCTTTGCTTCACCAGCAGTGATAATTCCAGGGCAGTTAGGTCCAACTAAAGTTGCTCCGTATTCTTGGATGTACTCATCAGCTTTAACCATATCGTTTACAGGAATTCCTTCTGTGATACAAACGATCACTTTGATTCCTGCTTGAGCAGCTTCCATAATTGCATCAGCAGCAAATGCTGGCGGTACAAAAATGATAGAAACATCTGCTCCTGCTTTTTCAACCGCTTCTGCAACTGTATTAAAAACAGGACGATCTAAATGTGTTTGTCCACCTTTACCTGGAGTAACACCTCCAACTACGTTTGTTCCATACTCAATCATTTGACCAGCGTGGAATGTTCCTTCACTTCCTGTGAATCCTTGAACTATAACTTTAGAATCTTTATTTACTAATACGCTCATATATGCGGTTTTATTTATGCGTTTATTTAATTGCTCTCAAAAGTAATGGTTTGATTTTGCTTTATCAATAGAAGAGGTGGAAATATTTTTAGAGCTTTAGAACATTCGATTATTGGAGTGTTAGTTTATTTCACTTCGACCACCTCTAAATTAAAGACTAAAATTGAACTCTGTGGAATGTCATCTAATTTATGATCTCCGTAACCTAACTGTGGGGGTGAAACTAAGAACGCTTTTCCTCCTTCATTGAGTTCAAGAATAACCTCTTTCCAACAAGCGATTAGTTCTTTTAATTCAAAATCAATAGGTTGCTTCTTTTCATCGAAAACCAAGCCGTTCAATAATTCTCCTCTGTACTTGAAAGAGATTACATCTTTATATTGGACTTTCTTTCCTTCTCCTTGCTCCATGATTTTGTAGTATAAGCCAGATTCAGATTTCTGATAATCGCTTATTCCTTTCTTAGAAAGGTAATCTTGAATTTGCTGATCGAAACTTTGCAATTCTTCGTCAGAATAGGTTGCGCAAGATGTGAATATTAATAGACTTAAAAGAATGATTAGGTATTTCATAATTGTATAGGTGTTAAAATGTATCCTTCTTTTTCTAGCAGTCGAATAACGCCATTGGGTCCTCCAAGATGGCCCGCGCCGACAGCAATAAAAGTAGATATTTTTGCTACTTGCTCAATGATTTGTGGAATCCAATTTCGGTTTCTATTGTCTAAGAATTTTTGCTGCTCCTCTTTGATGATACTTTCTGATTCTGTGATGTATTGATACAATTTATCAATGTTTTGCTCTTGATAAAGTTCTTGCATTTCTTGAATGGTATTCACTCCTTTGTCGCCATCTCTAATCGATTGCATTAACATTTCAGCTTGTTGTTCATTGCTCAAATCATCGAAGAATGACATTTGTTGTGCAACGGTTTCCAATCCTTTGACTTCAATTTTATTCTCTTTTGCCATGGCGTCAAAAGTCAGCTCATAGGATTCAGTTTTGCCCGTAAAATGAAGTTGAATTCCTAATTGCATCACAGCGAAAGGTTTCATTTGTGAGAATCCAGCTCTGAACATGGGCTCTTCTATTCCTAATTTATCATTTGCCCATTGCAGAATGGTATCTGTTTGTTCTTCTGTAAAGAAATCGAAAAAAGAACCTTCTTTTAGCAAGATGTAACCCATTGCTTCTGCTTGGTCTGGCATACCTGCGAGTTCCATCATCAGAACTTCAGACTTTTTGACTATTTTTTTTAGTTTTCTTGGAAAAAGAAAATAATTTTTTTCAATCAAGTGCATGGTTCCAAATAGGTAGCAGGACTCTGTTACATTATCTCCAGTGATCTTCCAGAGAATGGCATTTTCTTCCATTGGAAATTCATGCACGCGAACTTTTTGCGAGAACAGATTGCCTGTTGTAAGAATAAATAGAAAGAGGAAAATTTTAATCATGTTTCAAAGATAGTGATTCTTGTCATAGTAGTTTTTGTAGGGTTGAGCGACTCTACCCTACAAAAACTACTATGACATTTAATTGATAATCGTCATTTCCACCAAATAATGATCATTTTCATCGTACATTTTATTTACCGAAAGTCCAATTTTTGATGCGGCAATTTCTAACTTTTCAAAATCTACGTACAGCCAATCAAACCAATCTGAGGTATGTTCTCCATAAACCATTTGAAATTTAAAGTTACCGTAATATTCTGCATTGAGGTCTAGCCACATAGCACCATCTTCATCTTCATCTTGGTAGAGGTATTTTATATCGGAAGAATCGGCGATTATTTTGCCATTTTCTGTCAGCAGTGATTTTGCTTTTAGCAACAATAATTCGAGGTTAGAAAGCGAACCAGCAATCCCCAAACCATTCATAAGCATTAGTACTGTATCGTATTTCTGATCTTCAACATCAAAGAAATCAATGCATTCCGCAGAATGTCCATTAGATTTTAGATAATCAACAGATTTCTCACTGATATCGATGCAGTGAACTTCTAGGCCTCGTTCTTTTAAATAGCTCGCGTGAATTCCAGCAGCAGCTCCAACGTCTAAAGTTTCTCCAGAACATCTTTTAAGTGCCACTTGTTCGATTGCTGGCATTTCTTCATAAGAACGAAAAAGATAGGCAGAAGGAATCACATCGTCATCACAAATATCGGACTTGACAATGATATCTTTATTGATGTTTTTTTTTACGTAGTCGAGAATGGCTTGGCCGATGGGGTCTTTCATTTGTTAATTAATAATGTAGAATGAATAATTAAAAATTAGGTTGTGACTTTAATTTCAACCATTTGTATTCGAAGAAGAAAGCAATTGGAAAAATGATTGATGAAAAGAAATGTATTATTCCACCAAAAGGCCAATGCATTATTTTTAACATTATAAATGTCATATGAAGAAGTAATGCAATAATAATAAAAGGGAAAACTTGTCCTTTGTCTGTAAAGGCATTTGGTTGATTAGTTATATAATGATAACATTCAAGAAGAAACCAAAATGCTGAAATCAAAATTAATAGATAGATAATTATGACTAGATTCATTAAATGAAATGGACCCAATACATTTAAAATGGCCCAACAAAACACCATGACTAACTTTAAATTGTCTTTAAAAAGGATTGTTTTTTTCGATAAATAGCGTAAACCGTAGAAGGTGAATATCCCTGCGTATAAAGCAGACTGAATGTTTAAATATAAAGAGTTCTTACTAGGGATATATAATAATTGAACTACAAAAAGCAGCAAAAATAGTATCGCGATATGTAAACTGTATTTCTTCAAATTACTTCTTTCGGCAATACTAATTCTTAATTCTCACTTATATATTCTCAATCAATAATCATCATACTCACCAAAGTCAAACTCATCATCTTCTTCGTCGCCCATTTCAGATTCTGTTTCAAATTGTAGATCTTCGTTTTCTTGTGATTTAGAATCTTCTGCAGGTGCTTCTCCAACTGTGAGAATAAGTTTTGCTTCGTTGGGTTCTTCTTTTTCAATGCCGATTAATTCGACTAAGAACATCCACATTCTTAAGAAGTCATGGACCAAAATCATCTTCTGATCAGGATCTTGAATGTATTCTCGAATGGTGCATTCTGACATAATTCCGGGTAGTATTTGAGAATCATCCTCACCGAAAGACATGTCAAATAGGCTGATTTCGAATCCTTTATCCCAATTATGATTTGACATATAGAAAGATGCCATTTGATCTTGCGAAAAGTTGTAAGCTGTGAGAATGGCTTTGTAGAACGATTCAAAATTATCTGAATCACTGATGAGAATATCACGAAAGACTTTGTTCTTACTCTTCGAATCCAATAAAACTCTAAATTTTAATCCTGCCATCTTACTTTATCTTTTGCTAAACTTATGTTGATTCTATTGTTTTGTTTCAAGTCCCATTTCTTTGGCAACCTTAAACATATATTCTTCTGCTTCTTTTGGATCGTTTTTAATTTCTCCTTCCAAAATTGCTTCTTTAATTTTCGACTTAATCGTTCCGATTTCTTGCGAAGGACCTAGTCCAAATGCATCCATAATCATTTTACCAGAAACTGGAGGTTGAAAATTACGAACTTGATCTTTCTCTTCTACAGCTTTCAGTTTTTCAACAACCAATTCGAAGTTCTTTTTGTATTTCTTTACCTTGTATTCGTTCTTCGATGTGATATCAGCATTGCATAACTTCATCAAATCATCGATGTCATCACCTGCTTCAAAAAGCAATCTTCTGATGGCAGAATCGGTTACAATTCCATTCACCAACGCAATCGGTCGAAGATGCAAACGTACTAGTTTTTGCACGTATTTCATTTTTGCATCCATTGGCAATTTCATGCGTTTGAATATTTTAGGAACCCATCTAGCACCTAAATCTTCATGTCCATGAAAAGTCCATCCTACCTTTTTATTGAAACGCTTGGTTGGAGGTTTTGCAATGTCATGCATAATCGCAGACCATCGCAGCCATAAGTCGTCTGTGGATTCGCAAATATTATCGAGTACTTCTAGTGTGTGAAAAAAATTGTCTTTGTGCGATTTTCCTTCTCTGGTCTCAACACCGTAAAGCGCGACCATTTCTGGGAAGAATTCATGCAATAATTTCGTGGAGAATAAGAGGTTGAATCCTCGAGAAGGTTTCGTACTCAGAATGATTTTATTCAATTCATCCATCGTTCTTTCTTGAGAAATAATCTCTAAGCGGTGCGCATTTTCACGAATAGCATCTAGGCTTTTCTTTTCTATTTTAAAATCTAATTGTGTAGCAAAACGAATTGCTCGCATCATTCTTAATGGATCATCAGAATACGTTTTTGAAGGTTCTAGTGGCGTTCGAATAATCTGCTTTTCCAAATCTTCAACACCATCAAACGGATCGATTAATTCCCCGTAATTATCTTTGTGCAAGCTTAAAGCAAGCGCATTTATGGTAAAATCTCGTCTTTTCTGATCGTCAGATAAACTTCCGTCTTCAACAATTGGTTTACGTGAATCACGTCGGTAAGATTCTTTTCTTGCGCCAACAAATTCAACATCTAAATCCTTGTAAACAAATTGTGCTGTTCCAAAATTTTCAAAAGTAGAAACCTTCTTTACGCGTAATTTTGTTGCAATGGCTTTTGCTAAATCAAGACCATTTCCTATGACTACAATGTCAATGTCTTTCGACGGCCGATCGAGTAGGAGGTCGCGAACGTATCCTCCAATTACATACGCTTCAAGGTTGCGCTCAGTGATTATTTCTGATGCAATTTTAAAAACGGGATGCTTGAGATATTGACTATAATTTTGTGCCATTTCGGATGCAAAGTTAAACCATTGTCAGAATAAATGTAATTTTATGACGAAGTTTATTATCTTATGAAGAAATTTTCTCTGTTATATGGCCTTTAGTTTTCTTTCTTCCAATTCTTTTCGTGTCATAAATACGCTCATTAAAAAGAAGATGGGCAATGCTCACTTGCAATTGCAAAAGAAAGTTATTGAAGGAGATACGGTTGAATATTGGGACAATGAATTGGATAAACCAGCCTTGGTTTTGATTCACGGTTTTGGTGCTACTACAAGATACCAATGGTTTCGACAGGTAGAACTATTGAGCGAGAAATACAGAATAATTCTCCCCAATCTTTTGCATTTTGGGAATTCAGTACCCGGGAGTGATAAGTACGAGGTTGCGGATCAGGTGCAAATGGTAAAGAACTTAGTGGATGAATTAAAATTAGATCGTTTTGTTTTAGGCGGCATATCCTATGGAGGATTGATTAGCATCGAATTTGCTAATTTATATCCAACGAAAGTGGAGAAGTTAATGATTTTTGATGCTCCTATTAAGTTTATGTATGTCTCTGATATTGAGAATGTTTGCAAAACATTTAAGGTTGATTCTGTGGAAGATTTATTTGTCCCAGAAACTCCTAGAGGTCTCAAAAAACTTTGGTATTTATCCTCGAGTAAGCGCAGTTTTATTCCGTCTTTTTTCTTCAGAGAATTTCATGAGAAGATGTACGCTGGTAACAAATCTGAAAAGCGAAAATTAATGCAAGCTTTACTTTCTGGAATGGATGAGTATGCAAAACACGATTATCTCTTATCCATGCCGATTCTTTTGATTTGGGGAAGCAATGACATGTTAATTCCTGCAGAACGTGGCAAAATGTTGCACGATTACCTTGGTGAGAATGCAGAATTTCATATCGTGTTTAAAGGAGGTCACATGGTTAATTTGAATAAGACGAAAGAGTTTAATGAGATTTTAAGTGGGTGGTTGTTTTAGTGAAGAGTGTACCTCGACAGGCTCTGCAACCAGTGACGAGTTGGGGATTAGGTTTTCGTGATTTAGTAAAGATTTAGGTTTTATATAAGAGTTAGCATCCTTTTTCAATTACTACCCGCTGACTTAGGACTATTGTCCCATGTGTCAACTTTCCAACTCCCCATTTTTTTTCTACGGACACCATCTGAACCTTCTACAATCACGCTATAATTAATTATTGTTGGTTCTTTTATTTTTTTAAGAACATTCTCTGCAGGTGAGAGGTTGGAACCAGAACTTTTTATGGTGTCATTTTCTGTCTGTAATTCCCAACTGATGACTTTAAAGGTTGCGTTTAATGGGATTTCAGGTGGATATTTAACAAATAATTTTGTTGAACGTATATTTGCTTTTGATCCTTCTTGTGCTCCTCCCCAATATAACTGAGGAACAGGTAAAGCCATCACTCGGTATTTGATGTTCTTGATAGCCGAGATTTTATTTCCCTTTTTTACATTGACTGAAAGGTAAAGTTCTCTGTTTAACCCATTTGGTGTTACAATGAAACCAGAGCCTTTCTTTTCAACATTACATTGAGCGCATTCTAATTCAATTTCGGAATTATCAGCATTGGTAACCGCAACTTCAATTTTATTGGGATAACCTCTATACATGATATTCATCTCAGGCATTTCAATCGCTGCTTGATAGCTGTTTTGCCCAAAAGTGTTTTGCCCAAGAAAGCACAACATTATAAGTGTAAATAAGATTTTCATTCTATAAATATACAAAAAAACAGTTAAAATCAATATCATTATCCGCTATACACTTTACACGCATCTGCGTAAAAACTCATCACTCCACATTCCTAACTCTAGCAAGCGTCTACTTCCTAATAACTTGCACTTTTCCATCAATTCCAACCTTCACAATTTGTGAAGGTTTTTCCATCTTTTCAAAAGTCCGTTCTTCTACAATGGCATCCACGCCAGATTTTATACCCTCGTTAATATCATCAAAACAAGTAGGATTACTTTCTCCAGATAAATTTGCTGATGTACTCACAATCGGTTTACGAATACTGCGAATCAATTTTTGACAAATAGGATCAGTCGTTATTCGAATTCCAATAGAACCATCCTTTGCTAGAATGGAAGGAGCCAAACCTTTTGCTTTCGGGTAAATAATCGTCAATGGTTTTGAAGCAAAATCTGCGAGGTCGTAACAAACCTCTTGAAATTCAGGAATATATCGTTCAAGCATAGCGAAGTTATCCACCAGAATGATAAAACTTTTATTCTCAGGACGCTGCTTAATATCCAATAATTTCTGACAGGCATTTTCATCCGTTGCATCACAACCAATCCCCCAAATCGTATCTGTCGGGTAGAGGATTGTACCTCCGTTTTTTAGTGCTTCTATTGCTTTGTTCATTTTTTTTAAATTAATCTCCTCACTTAACACTCATCACTCTAACATGCACTTACTTCAAAATATCCGGTCTTCTCTTCTTCGTTCTTTCCAGTGCTTTTTCTTCTCTCCATTTATCAATCTTAGCGAAATCCCCAGACAATAAAACGTTAGGGACTTTCCAATCGTTGTATTCTGCGGGCTTTGTGTAAACAGGTGGCGATAATAAATTGTCTTGAAAACTATCCGTTAATGCAGAGGTTTCATCATTGATAACCCCAGGAATTAATCGTACAACGCTATCAACAACTACGCAAGCTGCCAATTCTCCACCAGTTAAAACATAAGAACCGATAGAGATTTCTTTGGTAATGAAATGCTCTCTAATTCTCTCGTCAATTCCTTTATAATGTCCACAAAGAATGATAATATTTCCTTTTAGACTTAAGTCATTGCAAATTTCTTGCTTCAAAACTTCTCCGTCTGGTGTCATGAAAATTATTTCATCGTAAGTTCTTTCGGATTGTAATTTTTTAATCAAATCAGCAATAGGCTGAATCGTCATGACCATACCTGCACCTCCTCCGTATTGTGTATTGTCAACTTTATTGTGCTTGTTTTTCGAGTAATCTCTAATGTTATGCACGTTTAAATCCAACAACCCGCGTTCTTGCGCACGTTTCATAATGGACTCCGAAAAAGGACCTTGTAATAATTCAGGTAAAATGGTGAGAATGTCTATTCGCATGGTGCAAAATTAAATAAATTATCTTTGTATCTCAATGACAAATAAAATTGCTCTTATTGCGTTATTCTCCCTAGCCTTTTGTGTCCTTCTTCAGGAATACAATTTGTCGTATTTAATTGATTCTCAGTCTCACAAACAAGGATTAATTACCACAGCTGATGAAGCAAGTTATTTTGCTTCCGCTTTAAAGTGGTCGGAATCAGGAGTTTGGAAAGACAGTTCTATAGGTTATTCATCTTACTATCAGCGGCCTCCAGGATACGGATGGATTTTTCTATTGAGCAACTGGCTGTCTCCAACTCATCCTTATTTTATTTTGAAAATCTTGCAAATACTCGCTATGGGATTTTCTGTTTTTCTGTTTGGGAAGATTTTACTAGAACTAAAAACAGAAGATAAATGGATTTTTACATCGACCTTGTTTTTTGGTTTGTTGCCCAGTTTTAGTGGTTTTACTTATTACACACTAACGGAGTCTATCGTCCCATTGCTAATTCTTCTTGCTATTTTTCTGACATTTAAATTGCGTAAAGAACCAACACTGTTTAAAATTATTTCTTTTGGTATTCTTGCTGGAATTTCTCTATTAATTCGCCCACAATTATTGATTTTGTTGCTGGTTTTAATTGCTTATATTCTTACTCAAATTCAACTGAAAACGATGAGCAAATTGTTTCTTGTTGCATTGTTTATTCTACCTGCTGCTCTTTGGTCGATTAGAAATTATACTGTCAATGATGAATGGGTAGGTATTCATCCAATTTATCATTCGAGCAATAACGGAATGTACCGTCCTATTCATAAAGAAATGGGCGATTTATTCCGGATTTGGGAGTCGAATACAGTTGTTTTTCACGCAAACATGGCGTTGCTTTTTTCTGACACAACGGAGAATGCTAGAATTACAGTTATCTCTACGTTGCCTGAAAACATTCGGACTTCTAGCCGAGGAAAAGATATCTTAAACGTTTTTAATGACTATCAATTGGCGTCTTGCAAACTGCAAAATAATTTTTCAAGAACAGAATTGATTCCACTAAATGGAGTTCCATTAGAGAAAGAAGCAACAACAAATATTCGTCAATTAACAATGGATTTAAAATCAGAATTCTGGGTAGAAAATACGTTTAAAACACCTTCTTATTCCTTGTTTAAATTGGTGGCAAGTTCTTATCTTAATTTAAGAATTTTTCAAGCAAAATATAGAGGAGTATGGTGGATGGAAGCATTGCGTTATTTTTCTTTCGGTGTATTGTTTCTTAGTTTTCTTTCTTCTTTCTATATCCTTTTTGTTCGAAAGAATGACCTACTTCTCCGATTTGTTGCTTTTGCATTCTTATTGACCTTGTTTTATTTGTCATTCTTTCAGCGATTAAATGAGGAACGGTATTATTATATTTTCTTACCAGTTATCTTCTTAATGTTGGTTCATTCTCTTGCCAGAATTTTTCGGAAAGAATAAAATCACTAATCTTTCTTCGTGCAATTAAAGGATTGATTAATTTTGTAGCACTAAAAACAGAATTATGACATTTGATATTGCAATCATTGGCGGAGGAATTGTTGGAGCAGCGACGTTCTATAAAATGCAAAAGAAATACCCTCATTTAAAAATTGCATTGATTGAGAAAGAAGATAAATTGGCCGATCATCAAACAGGACATAACTCTGGAGTGATTCACTCGGGGTTGTATTATAAACCAGGATCATTGAAAGCAAAAAATTGCATCGAAGGTCGACATGAACTCGTTGCATTTGCAAAAGAACATGGAATCGAACACGACGTTTGCGGAAAGGTTGTGGTGGCAACAGATGAAAGTGAATTGCCTTTTATGGAGAAGATTTACAACATCGGATTAGAGAATAAAATCGAAGGATTAAAAAAGTTAACGGGAGAAGAAGTTAAAGAGCATGAGCCTCACGTTGAAGGGATTGCAGGATTGCTTGTTCCTTGCACCGGCATCATTGATTTTGTGGGAGCAACAAATAAAATGGCAGAATTAGCTCTTGCATTACAGACAGAAAGCAAGTTGTTTTTAGGACACGAAGTAACTGAAATTAAAAAGAATAACGATGCAACCTCGACAGTTGTGACAAGTAAAGATTCTTTTCAAGCCAAGTATTTAGTTTTCTGTGCAGGTTTACAAGCAGATAGAATGGCAAAGAAAGACGGCGTTGACTTGAAAGAAAGAGTCGTTGGTTTTAGAGGTGATTACTACGAGTTAACGGAGCAAGGAAAACACAAAGTGAAGCATTTAATTTATCCTGTGCCTAATCCTGATTTCCCATTTTTAGGAGTGCACTTCACAAGAATGACTAACGGTGATATCGAATGCGGACCGAATGCAGTTTTTACTTTCAAAAGAGAAGGTTATGGAAAAACAGATTTCTCTTTGCGTGATACGTGGGATGCGTTGACTTATCGAGGTACGTGGAAGTTATTCTTCAAAAATATGAAATTCGGTATCAATGAGTACCGTCGAGCATTCTCCAAAAAACTCTTCTTAAAAACATTGCAACGATTAATTCCGTCATTAACAATGGACGATATCGAGCCAGGTAGAGCAGGAGTGAGAGCGTTGTTACTTCGTCAAGATGGTGACACCAGAGATGATTTCAGAATCGAGTACCACGGAAATGCAATTCACGTTTTGAATGCTCCGTCACCAGCAGCTACGGCTTCATTGGCGATAGGCGAGTATATTGTGGAAAAGGCGGAGGAGAAGTTTGAATTGAATTAAAGATGTAGATACGCGATGCATCGTGTATCTACATCTTTAATTCTGCACTCTTCATTTTTAATTCTTCATTAAATTAAACTCTCCCTTTCTCCGATAATAATATCGCGATTGCTCTTGTTTTTGGGAACTGCGAGAACACAATAATCATTGCAACAGTAATAGGAACACTGAGCAACATCCCGATAATTCCCCAGATGCTACCCCATACTGCTAAAGATAGGATAGCGACTAATGGGCTAATGTTTAGTGTGTTACCCATTAATTTTGGTTCGACTAAACTACCAACTGTAACGACAGTGATTCCAACACCAAAGAGGATAATTGCAAACGGAGCAAATTCTCCAAACTGAATTAAGGCAAATAATGCGGGAAAAATAGTCCCGATAATTGGACCAATAGCAGGAATAAAATTGAAGACAAAGATTAAGAATGCCCAAAAAAGAGGAGAATCAATTCCTACCGCGAGCATGATAAAATAACTCAAAGTGGCAGAGAGTAAATTTACCAAAGATTTTAAGCTGATATAGCTCGACATAGATTTGTCAATCTTCTGAAGAATAGAACTTACATTGTCATATTTTACACTTTCTGTAAATATTAACTTGATTTTATTCTGAAACAATGATTCCTCAACGAATAAAAAAGTAACGTAGAAAACAATCATCACAGTGCTTCCTAGTAATTCTGAAATAGAATTAAACAGAGATTTAAAGTAAGCTGAGAAATCAATCGTTCGTAGAAAATTGCTTAATTCTTCGTGTAAATTAATTTTAAAGAACTCGTTGATTTGAGCAGAAATTGATTCAATATTTGAAGAATAACTCGGATAAGATGAAGCCAAGCTCTCTATGTTAGATGAAAGAATTCTCCCAATAGCAACCATCCCCGCAAAAATGACCAAAGAAGCCAAACCAGTTTTAACCCAACTTGGAATCTTCTCCCGAACGAACTTGTTTCTGTCCAAGAAGTTACGTATCTTCTTAATAATGAACCAAATCAATACCGAAATAATAAATGGCAAAATGATGGATTGTCCTAGGATTAACAAGGTCATTATCAACGCGATGACAACCAAAGAATACGCAACGTTCTGAATTTTCATAGGGTAAATGTAATCAATGATTTAATGGTTTAATGGTTTAATGTCTTAAATAAAGCTTCGGTTTATCATACATCCTTAACAAGTATAACCTATTATGGGCATTAAATCATTAAACCATTGTGTCATTGCACCCTATAATCCTAAAAACCTATAATCAATCACCAACTTCCCACTCATCTTCTCCTTGCTAGAAAATTGCAACTTACACTCAGGAGAGTACCAATCATTTTTGTAGATGTAATCAATATCTCCTTTTTTTAGTCTTATCTCTTGCTGAGGAATACCAATAGAATCCACTACAATGATAGATAAGTTAGAATTAGATCTACCCGTTAGTTCTATTTCAATCAAATAAATATGGTTTTGCTCCGCCGTTTTTTTGAGCATGATTTCATTCGATGAATTTAGCTCAATCTGCGTTGTTTGGCGTTTGTTCTTCAAGTAAATAGGGTAGATGTATTTATGATACATAACTACACAAAGTACGACAATCACCGCGCTTAAAATGAGTGTTCCAATTGTCATTTTATTCTTCATGCATCTATTTTTCGTCGAAGATAATTAATTCTCCGTCTAAGAATAAATTGAATACCCAAAAAATACGCTAAATTTACAAGGTAAATAAAATTAGATTACAATTATGAAGAATACAATACTTGCACTATTACTCCTTGTAACGACAACATTATCTGCTCAACAAGTATATTATAACAATGTTGATTTGACGCTAACAGGAATGGCATTAAAGGCAGAATTGACAAATAAGATTACAGTAACACACACAAACAACCTTTCATATAGTCAAGTATGGAGTGCGTTAAAAATAACGGATCTTGAACCTGGTAGCTCTACAAATGTTTATTTAGTTTATGGATACGATGATACAGATGGTAACGTCACAACAGACCTTACTCGAAGCAAAAACAGCAATGGTGGATCTGTTGGAGATTGGAATAGAGAGCATACGTATCCAAAGTCACTGGGAACTCCTGCATTAGGGACTTCAGGGCCAGGAGCAGATGCGCACATGTTGCGTTCTTGTGATGTTCAAAGAAATGGTTCGCGTGGTAGTTTAAAATTTGTCGATGCAACGGGTACATCAAAAGCAATTAATGGAGGTTGGTATCCTGGAGACCAATGGAAAGGAGATATGGCGAGAATAATAATGTACATGTATTTACGTTATGGAAGTCGTTGCTTACCAATTAATACAGGGATTGGTAATTCTGTAAATATTGATCCTGATATGATTGATTTATTTTTACAATGGAACATTGACGATCCTGTTTCAACTTATGAAGTGACTAGAAATAATTACTTAGGAACAACTTCTAACGCGTACGGACAAGGAAACCGTAATCCTTTTATTGATGAGCCTTATCTTGCAACTAGAATTTGGGGAGGTGGAGATGCCGAAGATATTTGGGGGATTTACAACCTTTCTATTGATGACTTAAATCTTAATTCTTTGATTTCAGTTTATCCAAATCCATCAGAAGGTAATGTGACTATTGAGGCTAGCGAAAAACTTACGTTGGATGTTGTTAATGTTTATTATACAAATGGTCAAGTTGTATATAGAGAAACGTCGATAATTGGAAATAACATTCATATCGACAACCTTGAAAGAGGGTTTTACATGGTTCAAATAACGACTGATAAAGGGATTATTACAGAAAAGTTAATAGTTAACTAAAATTTAGAATTCCATCTTGTTAGAAAGTTTATCTTTGCACAAAAAATAATTACAATGTCAGAAGAATTAAAAGAAGTAAGTTACTGTGTAGGAATGAGTCTAGGAGGAAGTTTATTGCAACAAAATTTGCAAGGAATTTCAACAGAAACATTAGCAGAAGCAATAAAAGACACCTTCGAAGGGAAGCAATTAAAGTATTCTCCAGAAGAGGCAAATACAATAATCCAAAACTTTTTACAAAACCAAAGCGAAAAGCAATTTGGTTCTAATAAAGAAGCTGGAGAGAAATTTTTAGCAGAGAATGCAAAACGTGATGGAGTTACAACAACTGCTTCAGGATTGCAATACGAAGTGATTACAGAAGGTTCTGGAGAGAAGCCTGCACCAACGAGTAACGTAACTGTTCATTATCATGGTACTTTAGCTGATGGAACGGTTTTCGATAGTTCTGTAGAAAGAGGGCAACCAGCTAGCTTTGGTGTGAATCAAGTTATCCCAGGTTGGACGGAAGCATTACAATTAATGCCAAAAGGAGCAAAGTATAAATTATTTATTCCTGAGCACTTGGCTTATGGAGCAACTCCACATCCTGGAGGACCAATTGAGCCATACATGGCATTGGTTTTTGATGTTGAACTTTTAGAAATAGCATAATGAAAAGATTATTAATGATTGCTACAGTTGCTTTTTTAGCATCTTGTGGAGATAGCAAAGAAAAAGAGCAAGAACTTCAATTAGAATCTTTTGACGAGAAATTAGCTTTTACACTTGGTACAATGAGTGCGAAAGATTTAATGGGAAATCAAAATTTTGATGCAACCAAATTGGAAAAAGCATTGTTAATTGAAGGCTTCAATAAGAGTTACAATACAACACAACCAGAATGTGGTAAATCAATTGAAGGATTGTTTGGAGCAACTGGAACTGATTTTAACGAAGAGTTTCTAGCGGAAGGTTCTGAGTGTATTGGTCAGTTTGTCGGTTATTCTCTTTATACACAGCTTTCAGGTTTTGATAAAGCAGCTTCTATTGATACTGCATTGTTGTTTTTAGGTTTCCAGAAAGGAATTGAAGGTTCTGATACAACAGTTCTTTCTTTAGAAGAACAAGATTTAATTAACAAAGAATTTTCGGAAGGAATTCAAGCCTTAATTGATTCAGAAATGGATGAACAATGGGGTGAAAATAAAGCGGCTTCTGAGGTTTTTTTAGCAGAGAATAAATTGAAAGATGGTGTGATAACAACACCTTCTGGATTGCAGTACAAAGTAATCAAGATGGGGGATGGCCCTAAACCAACAATGGAAACTCCTGTGAAGGTTCATTATCACGGTACAACAATCGATGGAGAAATTTTTGATAGTTCAGTAGATAGGGGAGAACCTTATGTAATGAGGTTAAACCAAGTTATCCAAGGATGGACAGAAGTTTTACAATTGATGCCAGAAGGTTCAAAATTCAAAGTGTTTATTCCTCAAGATTTAGCTTATGGAAAATATCCACAACCAGGTGGACCAATTAAACCTTTTTCAGCATTGGTTTTCGACATTGAAATGATAGAGGTTCAGTAAATAGCTGAGAAAATAAAAATTGAGAAAGGCAATGATGAACTTCATCATTGCCTTTTTTGCGCTTTTATTTTTGGAGGGATGAGGTGAAATATGTAATTTTAGGGAAGCTATATCGTTTAATGGGATATATTTACTTGTTGCCATTCATTCGATAAAATCCGCCCGCATTTTAGCACTTCCCGATGAAAAATCGGCAAGAGCTAAAATTTTCCCGACACACCTTAACAGATATTTAAGTTGAATGACTAAATTTGAAAGTGTAAAAAAATAAACAGACAGGATGCCTATTTTTCAAAAATCAGTATTAAAAAAACACCTTAAAGACCTTAATGATTCTTTAGTAGATAAAGCTTATCAAACTTTTTTAGCCAATTACACTCCTTCAAAAATTGAGAAAATTAAAACACTGAAAGAAGAAGAATACCAAGACGGTTTTCTGAGAGACCTTTTTGTTGATGTTTTTGGTTACACCTTAAAACCAGATGAAAATTACAATCTTGTTAGAGAATTTAAAAACCAAACGGATAGCAAAAAAGCGGATGGTGCAATTTTAAAAAATGATAAAGCAGTTGCTATAATTGAACTAAAATCTACCAAAACAAAAGATTTAACCAAAGTAACACAGCAGGCTTTTAACTACAAAAACAACCAACCCGAATGTAAATATGTAATTACTTCTAACTTTCATAAGTTACGATTTTACATAGATTACGCTAACGAATATGAAGAGTTTGATTTATTTCAGTTAGGCAAAGAAGATTTTAAACTGCTTTACCTTTTACTGAATAAAGAACATATTTTCGCTAATTTACCACTACAACTAAAAGATGAAACCAAGTTTCACGAGCAAGAAATATCTGATAAATTATACAAAGATTACTCGAAGTTTAAACGGAAATTATACGATAACCTTACTAAAAACCACCCCAATAGCGACAAGCTAACTTTATTTAAAAAATCGCAAAAACTGCTCGACCGTTTCTTGTTTATTTTGTTTGCAGAAGATAGCGGATTACTCCCTCCCAACTCTATTTCTGAAGTAATAAAGCGTTTTACTGTTTTAAAAGAAAATGATGCCTACAAACCCGTTTACGAAATATTTAAACAGTATTTCGGATATATGAACATTGGCAGAAAAGGAAAAACTGCTGCTGGAGATATTCCTGCTTACAACGGTGGACTTTTTTATGAAGATAAGGAACTCGACAACTTTAAAATTGATGACGAAATACTTATTGATGATTTGCTCAACCTTTCTGAATATGATTTTAGCACAGAGGTAGATGTAAATATTTTAGGGCATATTTTTGAACACTCTTTAAATGAAATTGAAGAAATAACTGCCGAAATTGAAGGTACAGCAGCCGATAAAACAAAAAGTAAACGTAAAAAAGACGGAGTTTTTTACACACCAAAATACATTACCCAATACATTGTAGAAAATACCGTAGGTACGCTCTGTAACGAAAAACGAAAAGAACTTAACTTAGAAGAAATTGAGTTTGATGGTACTTACCGAAACAAAAAAGGGAAACTCTCCGAAAAAGGAAAAAAACTATACAAACAATTGACCGATTACAAAGATTGGCTCATTACCTTAAAAATTATTGACCCTGCTTGTGGCTCTGGTGCTTTTTTAAACCAAGCCCTTAACTTTTTAATAGAAGAACACACCACCATAGATGATATTATTGCAGAACTAACCAACTCGCCTTTGCGATTGTTTGATGTAGATAAAACCATTTTGGAAAACAACCTTTTTGGGGTAGATATTAATGAGGAAAGTGTAGAAATTGCTCGCCTCTCTTTATGGTTGCGTACCGCACAAAAAGGACGAAAACTTTCTAGCCTTAACAACAACATAAAATGCGGAAACTCATTAATTGATGACCCCGAAATAGCAGGAGATAAAGCATTTAATTGGGAAAAGGAATTTCCTCACATATTTGAAAAAGGACCTAAACAACTTTATTTAGTAACTTTTGTAACTCATAATTCTAGAATTTCTGATAGAATGGTAGAATTTAATCCGCCAGAATTTATTAAGGAATTACAGCCTTTTAATTTTGAGGGAGATGATTATACCAAAATGATTGAACTAATTGGCGAAGGAATAACAAAATACAAGATTCCTACCGTTAGTTTTACAGTAATACCCGACCACGTACATTTGCTTTGTGCCGCTGATAATGAAACGGAATTAAACGAGCAAATAAGAAAACTAAAAGGATTTACTTCCTATGCGTTTCAACGATACAAAAAATGGGACAAAGGAGAAAACAACGTTTGGGCACAAAAGTTTAACCGTAAACCAG
>DQTF01000160.1 GCA_015662935.1 Crocinitomicaceae bacterium
AGGACTAAAAAAGGATTAGGTATCGGAGTGTTCAATGCTATTGAAGGTCGTTCTTTTGCGACTATTCAAGATTCTTCAGGGCAAACTAGGCAATTTGAAACCAACCCATTGACCAACTACAATGTTTTTGTCCTTTCTCAAAATTTAAAAAATAACAGTACGGTTTCTTTGGTGAATACGAACGTGACGAGAGAAGGAGGAAACAAAGATGCAAATGTAACACTAGGAGAAGCAAGAATATTCTCGGTAGATGGTAGGTATCGAATTATTTCTAGTCTAGCAGTGTCTTCCATATTTGAGAATAATTCCTTAGATTTTGGACACAAATTGAATACAAGTGTAGGAAAAGTTTCAGGTACTTGGCAATATGGTTTAACTTATGGAGAAGAAAGTGAGACTTATGACCCCAATGATTTAGGTTTTTTATACAACAACAATTCTCGAACATATAATGCCAGTTTATCCTGGAATGGATATCAACCTACCAAACATTTTTTTAGAAGGTCTGTTGGTTTATCTTGGTATTATGAAGAATTGTATAAGCCTCAATTGTATAACAGCACATCCCTTTCTGCATTTATTGGAGGCCTTCATAAAAAGCAATTGTACACAAGGTTATCAGTAGGGACAAATCCTTTTGGTAGAATTGATCATTTTGAATCACGTTCCTTTGGGAAAACGGTTCGTTTTCTTCCTTCGGCTTGGGTGAATTACTTTTTTACTTCTGATTACAGTAAGCGATTCGCATTGGACGGGAGTTTTGGCTTTACTAATTATTTTGGTCGTACTCAGCATGATGTCAATTTGTTTTTGAGCCCTAGGGTGCGTGTTTCAGATAGAATGAATATTACTTTAGGAGCGAGAGTAAATTTGAAAAACAAAAATTATGGATATGTAAACGGTCAAGACCCCAACTATTCAGATGAAATTATTCTAGGAATTCGAGATAGAATTAATGTGGAAAATTCAATTGAATCTGAATTTATTTTCACAAAGAGAATGGGAGTTAACCTCATTCTTCGTCATTATTGGGCGCAGGTTAATTATGAAAGTTTTGGAGCTCTGCAAGATGATGGTTATTTAAGAGTTGTAGATTACAATGCAGTTAGTATAACAGGAGAATCAGTTCACAATACCAATTACAATGCATTTACTGTCGATGTAAATTACAGCTGGATTTTCATTCCTGGAAGTCAATTAAAAATTGTGTATAAGAATAATATATTCGCTTCTAAGTCAACTTTGGAAGGGAGTTATTTTGAAACTTTCAACTCTTTGTTTGATCAGCCGCAAATCAATAGTATTTCATTGAAATTACTCGTTTATATCGACGTATTGTACTTCAATCGGAAAAATAAAAAGAATCGGCCATAAAAAAAGTGGAAACTCTTTTAATGTAAAAAAAAGCTCAGTAACACTGAGCTTTTTATCAAGAAGTTAATTCTTTTATTATCTATTTAACATCACTGGCATTACCAACATTAATATATCTTCATTTTCAACTGATTCTGAAGGCATTAATAATCCAGCTCTACTTGGCTCACTCATTTCTAAGCGAACTTCATTCGTGTCAAGGTTGTTTAACATTTCCATTAAGAAACGAGAATTAAAACCAATCTCCATGTCTTCACCAGAATAATTACACGTAATTCTTTCGTTTGCTTCGTTAGAGAAGTCTAAATCTTCAGCAGAAAGAGACAATTCAGATCCAGCTAATTTTAATTTTATTTGGTGTGTTGTTTTGTTAGCAAAAATAGAAACTCGCTTTACCGAACTTAAAAATTGCGTTCTGTCAATTGTCAAAACATTCGGATTCTCTTTAGGAATCACAGCTTCATAATTTGGATATTTCCCATCGATTAATCGACAAATCAATACGATGTTTCCAAAAGTAAAAACAGCATTTGAATCGTTGTATTCCAATTGAACTTCTTCGTCGTTAGAAACCGTTGATTTTAATAAATTCAATGGTTTTTTAGGTAATATGAAAGACGAGCTTCCAGTTGCTTGAGAATCTGTTCGAGTATATCTAACCAATTTATGTGCATCTGTCGCAACGAACGTAATGCTTTCTGGAGAAAACTCACAGAATACTCCACTCATCACTGGGCGCAAGTCATCGACACCTGTTGCAAATAATGTTTTGTTGATTGCAGTTGCAAGAATGCTACCTGTGATGCGAATTGAACTAGCGTTTTCTAATTCTGGAACTCTTGGAAAATCATCTCCGTCAAATCCTACCATTTTAGACTTCCCATTGTCGTAAGCAATTTCAATCGAAAATGAATCACTATCTACAGAGAATGTACATGGTTGGTCTGGTAAATTCTTCAGGACATCAAGCAATAATTTTGCTGGAATACAAATTTTACCATTGTCTTTCGATTCAACATCCATCGTTGTTCGGATAGTTGTTTCCGAATCCGAAGCAGAAACAGTTAATTCTCCATCCGTAATTTCAAAAAGAAAATTATCGAGGATTGGGAGTGTGTTGCTTGTGCTTAAGACTCCTGATATTCCTTGAAGGTGCTTTAATAAAGAAGCGCTTGATATTACAAAGTTCATTTTTCGTTCGTTTTTGAACTACCAAAGCTATTCATTTCTCACAATATAACTCAGCACTAGCGGTTACTTTTTAACGCGAGTTATCAACAAATTGTTAGCTACTTTAATTCAAATCCATCAACGGTTGTAAAATCACTTTGATCCATCGGGAAATAGATGTGCCCAAAGAACAATGGATTGAACACAAAGTACTGACATTTAACCAATTGCCCGCTTGGCAGTTCTGCCCAGAAATGATCTTGATCAATGTCATAAACTTCAATGCTTTCTGCTTCTTTACTTTCATCAATACTGATTCGGAAGCATTTAATGTCTGTTTTTGATTGGTCTGTTTCTGTCACGGTAAGAATTGCAAATGGCTGTGATTGTTTAACGCTGTCAACTTGCAAAGGATTCAAAACGTAATTGGGCTTGTTGTAATGAATTTTCTTGTAATTGTTCAGGTATCTAAAAATCATTGCTGTGTCAACATTTGTTAGTAGTTGATTTTGTTGATATACCTTCATGTCAGAACCATTCTTGACAACAGAAAAGCTTCTTGCAGGTTCATCAAACATTTTTATTTCAACCTTTGAAATCTCATCAATGCCTAAAGAGAATATATTCGTACACAACCACTTTCTTTTATCGCCGTAGAATCGAGGAGAAATAATTCCGTGCACTCCTTTTAATTTCATAATCACAGGAAATGCACTTGGTCCACTGTCTTTTGTATCGAGCAACATTACTTGCCCATAATGATCTTGCGAAGAAGGTCCTAAGAACCATGTTTTGGTCCATTCTCCATTCTGAAAAATCTCTACTTTAGTGTTTTGACTAGCAATTTTCAGTTTAGTAGATTCCAACGCATTGTCCGGTAAGTAGCCTTTGAATTCGATGTTTTTCAAAGCGTCAATGATGAAAAGTGCATTCTCTTGCATGATACAACCACCATCTTCGTCTGTCCAGACACCATTTTTCTTTATGATTTCAAAATGATAATCCTCTGTATCGGTGATGACGATTTTATCCACAGTTGAAACATCTTCGATGGCAAATTCAATGAGTTCAGTGTCAGATTGTCCTTTGTTTTTGTTGAGTCGTAGAACGTACCAAGCTAAAAATGCAACAGCTGCGATTGCTATAATTAATGTGATGATTTTTTTCATGTATCAATAAGTATATTTTCTCTTACGAATAAAAGTAATGATGATAGAAAGAACAATGATGAGTAATATTGGCAAACCTATGTTTAGAATACGGTAGAAATTCGCGCTTGATTTTACTTCTTCTTTGTTCATTTCGTGAATGTCAATCTGACGACTTCTGATGTCTAATACAGAATTATCCCCCATCATATAATCAGTCATGTTTTGGAAAAATTCTTGATTTCCAAAAAAGTGAGGAATTTTTAAATTGATGAGTTCTTGGCTGAATTGTAAATCATTTGTTGATTTAGGACGATATTGGTACTTGTCTCCCAAAGGAGTTAACATAGAATCGTATTGATTGGCAATCCATCTTCCGTTTCCAACAAGCATTACTTTTCCTTCTTTTGCACTTTTTTCTAAATAATGAACCTCTTCACTTTTTACAAAAGCATCTACGATTCTATTTCTGAAATGCGATTTGAAGGTTCCTTCTGCAAGACCTGCCAAGCATTTCTTGTTGTTCTCATTCTCGGGGTCAGAAACCAACTCAGGATTTTTGCCGTAATTCTGAAAAATAGCAAGGTTAAGCAACGGTGCCATTCCAGAAGCGACAGAATTGCTGCTCGATGTCAAAACGGGTGTCAAAGCAATTTCTGGATTGTTTCCAACAAATTGAATCTCATTGATATATTTTAAAGATACAGGTTCAATGTTTCGAGTAATTGGATGGTCTGTTGGTGTCCCTAAAACATGATAGAACCAAGGAATTAATGATTGTTTTGCTAGTGGTACTTGCATCGGGACGCAGTGTACGTCCATGATGAGGTTGTCGTTTATTTTAAGTCCATAATCGAATAGCATTTTATCCAAACGCAATGCGGGATAGCGAGTTGTGTGTGTTTCTCCAGTTGCTTTAAGCGAATCTTCGTTGAGATACAATTCATCCATGAAGCACATCAAACGTCCTCCTTTCATTAAAAATTGATCAATAACGTATAAGTCTTTATTGGAAAAAGCTTCCCTCGGTCTTGGGATAATCAATCCTTGCAGATTGTCTAATGCAGCAAGAGAATCATTGATGGTGATGTCTGCAACAGCGTAATAAGGCGAAATCAATGCTCTTACACGTTGCGTTTCTGCGAAAGTCAATTCTCCATGTCCATGCAAAAAGGCAATTCTTGGTTTCTTTTCTTGGGTTGCTCTTCTTAACGAGCTGACAAGCATATATTCTAAATTATTAATAGAATTTTGAATCACATCTGTCATGTTATTCAGCTGATAAGGTCGTCCTGTCTTATTGCCAGGGAGCAATTGAATGCTTTGCACAGTTGATCCCCCGTATTCAATAATCGCACCCGGCCAAATCATCATTTGACTTTGGGCACCATCTTTCATATAGACCAAATCCATTGGGAGAATTCCTTTTCCTTCCGCGAAAATAGATTGAAATAATTCTTGTTTCTCTTCTTCTGTTCCGACGTTTGGATCAATGAATTGGTATTCAATTTTTGCTCCTGCAATTTCTTTGAATTCAACTAATTTGTCTTCAATTGCATTTCTAAATGATTTGATTTCTGCAGGAAGATTGCCTTCTAAATAAATTTTCAGATTCAACCTTGTTTTGAAGTTTTCGGCATTCTTTAGGTACTCTTTGGTTCCATTTGCCAGAGAATAGCGTTGGTCTTGCGTCATATCGTAACGCTTGTAAACAAAGGAGCTGATGACATTGATTAAGACAACGGCAACAATGACAATGAGTAAGAAAGTCCAGTTGTAAAAGCGAGCGATGATTTTATTCTTTTCTCCCATTTCTATTTCTTTAGTGATTTAACAACGGTCAATGCGGCGTATATAAACACGACAATGAGGGATATAAAATAGACAATGTTCTTCGTGTCAATGACTCCTCTTTGAATACCTTGATAGTGATAGGTCATTCCGAAGTACTGTGCAATGGAATCAGAATCTCCCATTAAGTTGTAAGAACCTAAAAGTGCTAAACCACCGATATCTGGCATAAAAGTCCAGCAGAGAAAAAGTGCGAGAATAAATGCAACTATTTGACTGCTAGTAAGTGAAGAAGTGAAAACACCCATTGCGACAAATGCAGAGCCGATAAGGATTAGTCCCACATAAGATGTAAGAGTTGCTCCGTGGTCAAAATTCTCAGGATCTAAAGCCAGAGAAGTCATGGAATAATAGTAAATCAATGTTGGGGCGATTGCAATAAGCATCAAGGTTACACTTGCGAAGTATTTGGCAAGCAAGATTTTAATGTCGGAAATTGGTCTAGTAAAAAGTAATTCTATGGTTCCCGTTCTTCGTTCTTCTGCAATAGACCGCATGGTGATTGCTGGAATTAGAATTAAAAAGATAATTGGTGTAGAGTTGAAGAAGGGAATTAAATCCGCCTCTGTACCTTCCAATAGGTTGGCATCTGTGGACGCAACCCAATGCATCACTCCAGCAGCAATTAAGTAGATAAGGATAAAAACATACCCAATCACAGAACTTAAAAAACTACGTATTTCTTTAAAGTATAATGCTCTCATTTTCTGGTTTCAAAAATAAAAATTAATCTAACTTTCAAAAATAAGATTTCCTTTGGAAATACAGCGTTAAAAAACGTGAAGTGAGGCAAGTATTTAGTAAAAGAAGATTGTTGATAAAGTCTTAAAGAGGACAGATATATTTACAGAGTCGAAGTTAAGGAACGTTAAGTACAATTTCAGTTCCAAGTTGTGTGTCAATAGTAACGATGTGATTAATTACTGATAAGCCAGACCCTCCAAATCGTGTAAAGGTATTTCGGATGTACAATATTTTAGTACCATCATTACTTACTGAACCATTTGAATATTGAACTGAATTACAAACGCATTTCAATTGAGTCATTTTTTTTGTCCATATATTAATTCTATATATTCCGCCACGTTTAATTATAATTCCCTCAGAATCTGAAATCCACCTAAACCCTCCAAAGAATACATTTGTGTCACCAGAGGAGATTGTAGAAAGAGTTTGATTTGTATATGGATTAATAACCTTAAAAATATTCTGTTTAGCTACTCCAAAATAGTCATTAGAATTATTCCAATCCCCAAGTGAAGAAATCCATGAAAAAGTATCAACTAAAGCACCGTCAACACTCCAAACCCCTCCTTGATAGTATTCATTTGGATTAACAAAGCCTCTGTACGCAGTAAATTCATCTCCCGTAAAATTCCATTTTGGATGAAACCAAAAACCTCCATAAGTTACTTGTGACAAGCTGTCTCCATTGGATTTTATTTTCCAAATTTGATTTCCAGCAAGAAGACTAAATACAATCCAATCTTGCTTGCCCCACACGGGATTGTATATGACACCTCCTGAATAAATTAACTCCTTTTGATTCGTTAATAAATTCAATTTATAGATTGCATCAGGTATATTCGCTCCTTGTTCTAAATATAGTATTTCATCATTATTATTTGGATTAAATTGAGCATCAGTTGCAAAAGTCGGTTCGTATTCATAATAATATCCAGTCGAATATCCTTGAATTGGTTCGTATGGCACGCAATCGCATTTGTCATTTAATAAATCACTTGATTCTACTTTATCTTTTATTGAATTACCCATTTGCTTCCCCTAACTGTATAAATAGTGGTTTTGAGTACATTAAGTTCTCAATTAACTTATTAAAACTCCCTTTCGGGTGGG